>JAZQHZ010000122.1:0-11488 GCA_045540855.1 Clostridia bacterium | reverse complement strand
GCTATACTTTTGGGCATTATATACGATTATATACTATTATATCGTTTTTTTAGTGAAATATCAAGAGTTTTTTGCAAAAAAATACGATTTTTCGCAATTATATAATATCTGTTTGAGAAATTGGACTTAAACTGTATATTTAGACTATTCTCACAAAAATAAGGCGGTATAAAACCGCCTGAAATCTGTCATTTTTTGCTTTTTGAATGGAAGAAAAGCGAAACGAAAAATCCAAACACAATTGCCGCCGCAATTCCGCCTGCCGAGGCAGTAAGTCCACCCGTGAAAATGCCAATCCAGCCTCTTTCACTCACCGCCTTCTCCACTCCCTTGCAAAGATTATAGCCAAAGCCCGTAAGCGGTACTGTTGCACCTGCTCCGCCCCATTGCACGATATAATCATACACTCCCACGACCTTGAGAAAAACACCTGCAACAACGAAGCTTACAAGTATTCTTGCCGGTGTCAGCTTTGTTTTATCAATTAAAATCTGACCTATAACGCAGATTATCCCACCAACTATAAATGCCTTTAAATAGTCCATATTTCACCTCTCTATCACAACTGCGTGTGCAATTGCCGGGATGCTCTCGCCCTGCTGAACCGTCATCTGATTCATCAGTGCTCCCGTTGCCATAACCAGTACTCTGTCATATGTTCCCTTATTGATTTCATTTAAAATATGACCGCACAGAACACTTGCACAGCACCCACAGCCGCTTCCGCCTGCGTGAACGTCCTGCTTTTCTATATCAAATATCATTTTTCCGCAGTCGTTATGAAGCTCTGAAATGTCATAGCCCTCACCCTGCGTCAGCTCAATTAAAATATCCGAACCAATAACACCCAGATCGCCCGTCAAAATTAAATCGTAGTCCTGAGGACGGCGGTCGGTGTCCCTGAAATGAGTTAAAAGCGTATCAATAGCCGCCGGAGCCATTGCCGCACCCATATTGGCAATATCGGTCACTCCTTTATCAACTATTTTTCCTGTTGTTATCTGTGTTATTCTCGGTCCGTTTCCGCTATCTGAAAGCACTGCACAGCCTGAGCCTGTCACTGTCCACTGTGCTGACGGCGCTCTTTGCCCGCCGTATTCAAGCGGATATCTAAACTGCTTTTCCGAGCTGCAAAAATGGCTTGAGGTGGCACACATTGCTTTATTTGCATAGCCGCCGGCAATCAGCATTGCCGCCAGCGACATACTCTCCGTCATAGTTGAGCACGCACCGTACACTCCGAAAAACGGGATATCAAGGTCACGAAAGGCATAATGTGCACTTACACACTGATTTATCAGGTCACCGCCTAAAATGTAGTTTATATCCTTATTCTCAAGCTTTGCTTTCTTCATTGCATACAGCACTGCCTGATGCAGCATAGCCGCCTCCGAGCGTTCCCACGAAGGCTCGCCGCACGAGTCGTCTGATAACACGCAGTCAAAGCTGTCACGCAACGGTCCCTCGCCTTCTTTCTGACCTGCAATTGATGCCGATGCAATGATTATCGGCGGGTTTTGAAATTCCACCGTCTGCTTTCCTTTTCTCATATTCATAAAAAACACGCACACTCCTTTTTTAGGTAGTGTGCGTAGATTTTTTTATTTTATTCTGCTATTCATTAATGGTTTGCGCGAATTTATCCAGAATTTCAGCTTCTGATTTGTTAATCTTCCGCATCGATGAAATCATCTCTTTTGAAACTCCGACATTTGCATTAAACATACGAACTATCCACATAACCGGAAGTAAATAAGGTTTTCTTTTGAGTATCGGATATTTCATACTCATAAATTCCATTCCTGGAAAAATATACTGAATACACCTTTTCAAGTAACCGGTATTTCTTGATTTTTCATCAGAATTACTGATTTTTACAAAGGTGTCAAAATTGCCGTATACACCGCTGTTTAATATCATATTTTCCATTATGGCAAGGGTTTCATCTTCAATCTCTTCATAATAAAACCATTTTCTTATAAGCTTCTGTACTGTTTCATTAAGCTTTACGAGCTTTCCCTTTTCAAGCAGCTCCTGCAATAATTTTTTATCAAAATCAACCTTATTGTTAAGCACATAAATATCCGTAATATGCTTTATTCCTGCGCCGCCTGATTTCAATAAATGCCTGCGCAGATGCTCAAGCAAAAATACATATAAAAATTCCTCTTTCAGATTAAATGCATAGTCACCGTCGGGAATTGTGTAGTCCCAGACTATGCCCGAAAGCTCCTGTGCACTGCTTCGTTTCGCAAGAAGATTTTTATGTAGCTCTATATAAAAATCCTCCTTTTCCAGCACATCGTGATAGTTTTCTGATTCATATTCAAGCTTAACCCTATATCCGAGGTTACTCAAAGCATCAACTGCCATCTCTCTGTCGGCGTTATAAATCAGAATGTCAAAATCCATAGAGGTACGCATTTCGCTATACGGATAGTATTTTTTTATTTCTCCGCCTTTAAGCGGCAAATGCTTTATTCTCTTCTGTGAAAGCGTATCACTGATTTGTGAATATTCCAGCTCCTGCCTTGCATTCCTCGTTATGGAAAGGCCGTACCGCTGTTCAAGATGCTTCCATGTGGCTGTACTGAATTTATGCTCTGAACCCTCAAGCAACGGATACAATATCTGTTCAAACTGATGTGACTCAGCATATTGTGCCAGATATTCCCAGTCTATTTCCACCTTCGGTAACAACACTTTTTTATTATCGACAGCACATTTTATAAGATACAGTAAATATGCCTGTTCTTTATTCATTGCCACTCTCCTGACTCTTAATTCCTTTATACGTCGCTTTTACATTCTCATAGCTTATAATGTCTCCGATATCATATCTTTTACCGGGCATTTCAAATGCAAACACGTCACTCTTTTCACAAAGCCACGACACAAAGCTTCCGGGTGCATCAAATCCGCAGCCATCTTCAAGTGCCCGTGATATCTTCGTAATGTCACTGTTTTTATAAATATAAAACGGCGGACAACACCAGTTTGATTCAGGCTCTGACGGTTTTTCTGACATTTTTAAAACCCTTGAATTTTCATCAATTTCCAGTACTCCGCTTTTTTGAAGGCGTTTTTTCTCCGCTTCAAAATACCGCATAACTACGGATGAATTTTTCTCCTTGAAAAATTCCAGAAATCCGGTCAGCGAAAAATCAAGTACATTATCTCCTGCCATTACCATACAATCATCAGTAATGCTAAGCTTATTTATCGCAAATTCAATGTCCCTTACTGCACCCAATCTGTTTTCATTTCCCACAGTTCCGTCATCAACAACTGTTATGGGCAATCGGTGTCCGTTTGCCCACTCATTAAAATGCTCCACAAACTTATGATTTGATATAATAATGTATTCGTCTACCAAAGAAGAAGTATCTATGTCGTCAAGTAACCAGTCAAGAATTGTCTTTTCTCCTACCTTCAGCAAGGGCTTGGGAAAATTTTCTGTAAGCGGATAAAGCCTTGTGGCATAGCCTGCCGCCAAAATCAAACATTTCATTTTTTATGTATTCCTTTTATTTATTTCTGTGACGTATTCCATCTTCTGTTTTACAATAATGGATTTCAAATGCATCCTCAAGCTCAGGGAACTGTCTGAGATATTCCCTTGTTATTTTTTCCGTTATCTTATCTTTATATTCAGGATTAATCAGTGCCATACAGCAGCCCTTGAAGCCCGCTCCCGAAAATCTTCCGCCATAAATGCCTTCCGTATCAAGCATCGCTTCATAAAGAGCCTTCAATTCCGGTGAGCCTGTTTCATAATTATAGATAGAACTGTGTCCCGACTCGAAAATCAGCCTTCCGAAGTTTACCATATCGCTGTTTTTCCAGTACTCTACACCTTTTTTTACTCTTTCCTGCTCACAATAATAATGCTGTGCTCTTAACCGCCACGAATCCGGCAAGCTCTTTTTCCATCTTTCAAAAATCTCAAACGGGACATCCCTTAAATGTGCATCATCATACTTGGCGTATTCCATTCCTGATTTTGCAAGCATATAATATGCCGCTGATTTACATTCATCAACTCGCATATTATACTTCGTCCCTGCAAGACTTCTCGGAACGCCCGAAAAGAATATGCCTATTTCATATTCAGGCATATTATCGGGCTGTTTTATAAGGCTGTATGAGCCGTCTAAAGTATCAAGATATAACAGATGGTCCTTTTTTGCATACACCTCGCAGCTCTGATCAAGAATTCCGCAAGATACACCTACATATTTATTTTCCGTCTGCTGTGCAAGAGATATTATTTTTTCAGATGTAAGAAATATTTCATTTACACTGCATAAAGCCGTCATAAATGCAATAATTACGCTTGCTGATGATGAAAGCCCGCCAATCGGCAACGAACCCTGGATATAACACTTTATACCTCTTTTAAGCTCGAATCCGTTACGGCGGAGTATCTGTGCAGTGCCTCTTAAATGGTCTGCCCAGTCACCCGCTTTCTTCGGTATATGCTCAAGTCTGAAGGTTTTTATGCCGGGCATATCCGCACTTATTGCCTCTACTGTGCCATCCTCCGTCGGAACGTATGTGATGGTGATACCCTTATCGAGTGCAAAGCCTGCAACTGGTCCGTGCTGATGGTCTATATGTGCACCTATCGGGCATACACGGTACGGGCAAAACACAGTCTGCAGATTGCTTTCACCCTTGAAATATTCTTCTATATTCATATCAAACATCTTTTCTCCAAACCATCTTGTTTACAACTCCGGTATAGCTCTGAATAAGCTTTACAACCTTTATTGAAACATTTTCATCTGTGTAATTCGGTACCGGTATTCCCAGATCACCATTATTGTTCATTTCAACCGCAACGTCAACTGCCTGCAATACCTGCTCGGTTGTGATTCCTGCAAGAATGAAATTACCCTTGTCAAGTGCTTCCGGTCGTTCTGTGCTTGTTCTTATGCACACTGCCGGAATCGGATTTCCTATTGAAAGAAAGAAACTGCTCTCCTCAGGTAATGTTCCGCTGTCGCTCACAACTGCAAATGCATTCATCTGTAAGTTGTTATAGTCGTGGAATCCTAAAGGCTGATGCTGAATCACACGCTCATCAAACTCAAAGCCACGCTCTTCAATAAACTTCTTACTTCTCGGATGGCACGAATACAAAATAGGCATATCGTATTTCTGTGCCATTGCATTGACTGCATTCATCAGATTAAAGAAGTTCTTTTCTGTATCAATATTTTCTTCTCTGTGTGCTGATAAAAGGATATACTTTCCCTTTTCAAGTCCAAGCTTATTTAAAATTGTGCTCGCCTTTATCTGCTCAAGATTGTTTCTCAATACCTCTGCCATCGGTGAGCCCACCACGTATGTACGTTCCTTTGCAACCGATGATGCGTTAAGGTAACGTCTTGCGTGCTCGCTGTAACACATATTCACGTCCGAAATAATATCAACTATTCGTCTGTTTGTTTCCTCCGGTAAGCACTCGTCAAAGCAACGGTTTCCTGCCTCCATATGGAATATCGGAATATGAAGTCTCTTTGCACCGATTACTGAAAGGCACGAATTTGTATCACCCAACACAAACACCGCATCCGGCTTTTCCTTGACCATAAGCTGATACGACTTTGCTATGATATTTCCCATAGTTTCACCTAAATCAGCACCTACTGCGTCAAGGTAGTAATCCGGCTCTCTTAAACCTAAATCATCAAAAAAAACCTGATTTAATGTATAGTCCCAGTTCTGTCCTGTGTGCACTAAAATCTGGTCAAAATATTTGTCACACGCCTTGATGCACGCACTCAATCTGATTATCTCCGGACGTGTGCCGATTATTGTCATTAACTTAAGCTTACTCATTTTCTTCTCCTCATACTTCTTCAAAAAATGTGTCCGGTCTTTCAGGATCAAAGCATTCGTTACACCACATAAAGGTCACTAAATCCTCTGTTTCCGAGAGGTTTATTATGTTATGCGTATATCCCGGAATCATTTCAACCACCGTTATATCGTCGCCGTTTACCTCATAATTCACTACCGGGTATTTTTCGCCGTTTTCATCTGTTCCTATTTTTCTGAGCTGAATCAAGCCCTTGCCCTTTACCACCACGAATTTTTCGTTCTTTGTGTGATGCCAGTGCTGTCCCTTGGTTATGCCCGGCTTTGAAATATTCACGCTGAACTGGCCTGCATTTGCCGTTCTTAAAATCTCGGTGAAGCTGCCTCTGTTATCGCAGTTCATTTTAAGCTTATACGAAAAATTCTCCGGTGCAAGATATGACAGATATGTTGCATAGAGCTTCTTTGAAAATGAGCCTTCACTCATATCAGGAACAAGCTTTGTCTCTCTGCTTGCCTTGAAGTTATGTAATAAATCCACTATTTCACCAAGTGTAACCTTATGTGTAGGCTCTGCATAGCAATAGCCGTCCGCCTTGCGGTTTTCCCTGCCCATAAGTGCGTTTAGCATTTCCTCTACAAGGTCATCAATATATAATAACTCAAGCTCTACACCCGGATCATTGACTGTTATTTCAAGATCATTTGCTATATTATTGCAAAATGTTGCAACTGCACTGTTATAATTTGGTCTGCACCATTTTCCGAACAGGTTCGGGAATCTGTAAATAAGCACCTTAGCACCCGTCTCCTGTGAGTATTCCTTAAACAAGTTTTCACCTGCCAGCTTGGATTTTCCGTACTCCGAATTTGCGAATCTTCCCTCAAGCGATGCCTGAATACTGCTTGAAAGCATCACCGGAGCTGTGTTGTTATATTTTTTCAGCATATCAAGAAGCTTTGACGCAAAGCCGAAATTCCCCTGCATAAATTCCTCTGTATTCTGCGGACGGTTCACGCCTGCCATATTAAATACAAAGTCTGCCTTTGAGCAATACTCGTCAAGTTGTGCCTCGGTTGAATCAATATCATACTGATAGATTTCAAGCTCCGATACATCCTCGCATATCGGATGTATTCTGTCCTTTCCTTCTTTTATTGCTTCAAGTGCCACCACAAGATTTTTGCCTACAAATCCTTTTGCACCCGTTATAAGTATTTTCATAAAGTTCTCCTCAAACCAATTTCTTCACAATGCTTTGCAAATTTGTTTATTTCCGTATTATTCATAGTGTGCTTGCTGACATATTCCTTTGCGTGCGAACGCCTGTTAATCAGCACATCAAACCATCTGTATACCGTCACAAACGGATATAATATCGGGTATTTATTAAGAATTGTATATCTTTTTGAAAGATTTTCTCTGCTCTGAAAAAATGCCCTAAAAATCTGCCTGAGCTTAGTTACTCTGAACGAGCAATTCGCACTTTCTCTGTAAACCGATGAGTGAATTTGCTGTTCTTCCGTCCCCGAATCGCCGCTTATCAGAATATTCGCCGCCATTACACGTGTCAGCTCGTCGTACTTTTCTTCTCCGAACCATACCTCGCTCAGCTTTCTTACAATGCTGTGAAACCTTGTCAAGCCAAGCTTTTCAAGCTGTTCATTTATATATCGGGCATCCGTTCTTTCAAGATATTCTTTTAGTAAATATACATCAATAATATATCTTAAGCCAATTCCCGAATTCAGGTAATGCTTTGCACAGTGAACTATATTATACAAATAAAAATCCTCATCCGACATTTCATAAATATAGTCACAGCCTTCAACCTTTCTTGCATATTTCCAGCCGTTTCCGTAATATTCATATAAATCGTGATTATACTCCGGAACCAACGTCTTATGCAGCTCTACTACCATAGCCGGCTCAATATAATAAATATATTCGTGAGTACTTTCAAGCTTGTAATTAAAGCCGTGCTCAATCATAATTTCGTGCAATTTCTCATACTGCTCTGTTCGTATGAGAATATCAATATCGCACGAATCACGCATATCCGCAGACGGATAGAGCTTTTTTGTGATGTAGCCCTTGAGCGGCATTGCATCAAGCCCCGCCTTTTCAAAATCAGCCAGCAGAGCTTCTATTTCAAGCGTCTGCGTAGTTTCACGATAGATATTGACGTTCATCTGATTTTCAAATTTTGCGGCAATATCGGCAGGTACGTCCTCTGCACCCGCCACTGCATATGCCACTATATTTGTAACCCTCTGAAAAAGTGCTACCTTATACAGCAGATGAAAATCAACATTTTTAACCTTGCTCCAATCAAACCTCTCTCCGCTTATTACAGCACGTACAATTTTAATAATCAGATTGGAATATGCAACAATTTCTCCGGAAGTCATTCTTCAATCCCCAGCTCTTCTCTGATGTACTTTAATGAAAGCAGCTTTTCCTTGACCTGCTCAACATTCAATAACTCTGTATTATTCGAGTTGAACTCTGTAAGCGGGTTTCTGTTTTCGTCGCCGTCCTTGAAATACTTGTCATAGTTAAGGTCTCTCTTATCTGCCGGTACACGGTAGAAATCGCCCATATCTATTGCATTTGCACATTCCTCGTTCGTGAGGAGAGTTTCATACATCTTCTCACCGTGGCGGATTCCTATTACCTTGATATTTGAATTATTCTCCTTATCAAACAGCTCCTTAACTGCCTGTGCAAGCACCTCAATAGTGCACGCCGGAGCCTTCTGAACCATAATATCACCGCTATCTGCATTTTCAAACGCAAACAGTACAAGCTCTACTGCCTCTTCCAATGACATAATAAATCTTGTCATATTCGGCTCTGTAACCGTAAGCGGATTTCCTGCTCTTATCTGGTCGATAAATAACGGGATTACTGAGCCTCTTGAGCACATTACATTTCCGTAACGTGTGCAGCAGATCATTGTCTTGTCGGGGCTGACTGTTCTTGACTTCGCAACAACAACTTTTTCCATCATAGCCTTTGATGTTCCCATTGCATTTACCGGATATGCTGCCTTATCTGTCGAAAGGCAGATTACCTTCTTTACACCGGCTTCAATTGCCGCAGTAAGCACATTTTCTGTACCTAAAACATTCGTCTTAACCGCTTCAATCGGGAAGAATTCACACGACGGCACCTGCTTCAAGGCTGCTGCGTGGAATATGTAATCAACGCCGTTCATTGCATTTTTTACACTCTGCAAATCCCTCACGTCGCCGATGTAGAATTTAATCTTATTACTCACCTCAGGATACTTTGCCTGATATTCGTGACGCATATCATCCTGCTTCTTTTCGTCTCTCGAAAAAATTCTGATTTCGCCGATATCAGTATCTAAAAATCTGTTCAATACAGCATTTCCGAAGCTGCCTGTGCCGCCTGTTATTAACAAAGCCTTTCCCTTAAACATTTTCGTTGTGCCCCCTGTTTTCATACATCTTTTTATAATATTCTTTATATTCGCCCGAAATGATATCTTCCCACCATTCACGGTTTTCAAGATACCAGTTCACCGTCTTTACAATTCCGTCATCAAACATCGTATCCGGCTCCCAGCCAAGCTCATTCTTGATCTTTGTCGGGTCAATTGCATATCTTAAATCGTGTCCCTTACGGTCTGTGACATATGTGATCAGACTCTCGTCCTTACCTAAAAGCTCAAGAATTTTCTTGACTATGTAGATATTAGTCTTTTCGTTATGTCCGCCTATATTGTACACCTCGCCCACTCTGCCGTTATGAATTATCATATCAATCGCCTTGCAGTGGTCTTCTACATAGAGCCAGTCACGTACATTCAAGCCCTCTCCGTACACCGGCAACGGCTTATCGTTCAATGAATTTGCAATCATCAAAGGAATCAGCTTTTCCGGGAAGTGATACGGACCATAGTTATTTGAGCATCTTGAAATTGTAACCGGTAAGCCGAAGGTTCTGTGATATGCCTGAACAAGCAGATCAGCACTCGCCTTTGATGCACTGTACGGGCTTGACGTATGAATTGGTGTCTCCTCCGTAAAGAACATATCCGGTCTGTCAAGCGGCAAATCGCCGTATACCTCATCCGTTGATACCTGATGATATCGCTTTACACCGTATTTTCTCGAAGCATCCATCAGGGTTTGCGTTCCTAAAATATTTGTTCTTAAAAACACTCCCGGATCTTCGATTGAACGGTCAACATGGCTTTCCGCCGCAAAGTTTACCACTATGTCGAAGCTTTCCTTTTCAAACAGGTTAAACACCGCTTCTCTGTCTGCAATATCGCCCTTCACAAATTTAAACTTCGGGTTCTCCATTGCTTTATTAAGTGTCTTCAGGTTTCCTGCATATGTAAGTGCATCAAGACACACAATATCATAATCCGGATGCTTATCAAGCATATAATACACGAAATTCGCACCGATAAATCCGGCACCGCCTGTAACTAAAATCTTCATTTTAATCCTCCAATAATGATAACAGATACTGTCCGTAATCCGTCATCTTCAATTCTTCACCAAGTGCCTTCAGCTGCTTATCGTCAATAAATCCACGTCGCCACGCAATTTCTTCAAGGCACGATATATAAAAGCCCTGCATTTCCTGCACTGTCTGTACAAATTCGCTTGCCTTTATCATTCCGGCAGGTGTGCCTGTATCAAGCCATGCCATACCTCTTGGCATAAGTGCAACATTGAGCTTCCCTCTCTCTAAATATGCGTTGTTTACCGCAGTGATTTCAAGCTCACCTCTCGCCGACGGCTTCACGTTCTTTGCAATTTCCACAACCTCATTATTGTAGAAATACAAGCCCGGCACTGCGTAATTTGATTTCGGGTTCTTCGGCTTTTCTTCAATGGAAACAACCCTTCTGTTCTCATCAAATTCCACCACTCCGAACGACGTCGGGTCCTTAACGGTATATCCAAATATCGTTGCACCGTTAAGATTTTCAATTGCTCCCTTCAACAGACGTGTGAAATCCTTTCCGTAAAATATATTATCTCCAAGAATGAGACATACATCATCATCACCGATAAATTCCTCACCGATAAGAAACGCCTGAGCAAGTCCCTTGGGCTCTTGCTGTACCTTGTATGATAATGATATTCCAAGCTTTGAACCATCGCCTAAAAGTTCCTCATACATCGGCAAATCGACAGGTGTGGAAATTATAAGAATCTCTTTGATTCCTGCCAATAACAGTGTCGAAAGCGGATAATAAATCATCGGCTTGTCGTAAATAGGAAGTAGCTGCTTTGATACAACCTTTGTCATAGGATATAAACGCGTCCCTCTTCCGCCCGCTAAGATAATACCTTTCATTTGTTTTTCTCCTTATTCTCAAAATACCTTAATACAGGTTTTTCTATAAATTTAATTCTTGCCATATCTATAACCGTACATATTATATAAATGCCTATAACCGATATTACTGCATGTAATACATAAAATTCTGTGTTGTAATATCCTACATTATTCAAAACATCTTTCCAAAGCCATTGACGCATTTCATCGCTGTTAGCGTGAATAAGTAAAACACCAAATGCAGAAGCCGAAACAGTATTTATAAATCTACTATATTTAATACCTGAATTTTTAAATAACATAAATGTACATATCGCTGTCATAAGAGCTAAC
>JAZQHZ010000121.1:0-9797 GCA_045540855.1 Clostridia bacterium | reverse complement strand
AAGCATTTATTTTAAAAAATGATATACAAATCATTGTTTTATCAGATTTTTTTATTGGTTATTTTGTACAACTCATCATTTTCAACATTTTAAAAGCTGTATTTTATCAAAATATTATTATCTTTTTTTCGCTCTAACCTCTTGTTTTTTATTCCAAAATGAGGTATAATGTTATTTAATAATGCTTTATGAAAGGATAAACTGTTTATTATGAGAATATATAACACTATGACTCGCCAGAAGGAAGAGTTTATTCCGCAGGATCCGAACAATGTAAAGATGTATTCGTGCGGTCCTACTGTTTATGACTACTTCCATATCGGCAATGCAAGACCGTTCATTATTTTTGATACAATGAGACGTTACCTTGAATACCGTGGATATAATGTAACCTTCGTGCAGAATTTTACTGATATTGACGACAAGATGATTAAGCGTGCAAATGCTGAGGGCATTACGGTTAAGGAGCTTGGAGAGCGTTTTATCGCTGAATATTTTGAGGATTCACACGCACTTGGTATCCGTGAAGCTACAATTCACCCGAAGGCTACTGAGAACATTGATGCAATCATTGAAATTGTTTCAAAGCTCATTGACAATGGCTATGCTTATGAGGTTAACGGAAATGTTTACTTCTCAACAAAGAAGTTCAAGGAATACGGAAAGCTTTCAAAGCAGCCGTTAGAGGACCTGGAAGCAGGTGCAAGAATTGACGTTAACGACGAAAAGCGTGATGCAATGGATTTCGCACTCTGGAAGGCACAAAAGCCTGACGAGCCGGCATGGGAAAGTCCGTGGGGCTTAGGCAGACCGGGCTGGCATATTGAATGCTCTGCTATGGCTAACAAGTATTTAGGCGAAACAATCGACCTTCACAGCGGCGGTCAGGATTTAATCTTCCCGCACCACGAGAACGAAATTGCACAGAGCGAGTGTGCTAACTGCAAGCAGTTCTCAAAGTACTGGATGCACAATGGCTACATTAATATAGATAACAAAAAGATGAGTAAGTCACTCGGCAACTTCTTCACTGTACGTGATATCAGAAAGAAGTATGACAGCGAGGTTATCCGCTACTTTATGTTAAGCGCTCATTACAGAAACCCGATCAACTTTGCCGACACATTAATGGAGCAGGCCAAGTCATCGGTTGAGAGAGTTTATACCTGTATCGAAAATCTTGAGTTCCTTTTAAAGAGTGCACAGGATAAGGATATGTGCGAGAAGTGCTCGGCTGTCAGTGCTAAGCTTGACGAATACAAGCAGAAGTACATCGACGCAATGGATGACGACTTAAACACAGCAGGTGCAACTGCGGCTATTTTTGATATTGTATATCTTGCAAACACCGAAATCACTGCTGAGATGCCAAAGGCTGTTATAAAGAAGGCAGTTGACCTTATCCGTGAGCTTGGTGACGTTTTGGGCTTATTCAATAAGTCAGTTGCAAAGTCACTTGACGAAGAGGTTGAAGCACTTATTGAGGAACGTAACGCAGCACGTGCCGCTAAGGACTGGGCAAAGGCTGACGAAATCCGTGATAAGTTAAAGGAAATGAACATTGTTTTAAAGGACACTCCCAACGGTGTTCAGTGGAGCTTTGCCGAATAATGTTTAGTTTTGAATTTGATAACATCAATCCCCGACTTGCCGCACCGCTGACTTTAGCATTTATAGGCGATGCAATCTGGGAAATTTATGTACGCTCACGAATTATAAACGAGCATCCCGATATGCCGGTCAATAAGCTTAACCGCTATGCAGTACAGTTTGTTAAGGCTTCGGGACAATGCGATGCTATTCACGTGCTTGAAGAAACGCTCAATGAGGATGAATTATCCGCATACAAGCGTGGACGCAACGCAAAATCATACACTACGGCAAAAAACGCAAGGCTGCGTGATTACCGTCACGCAACAGGCTTTGAGGCTCTTCTGGGTTATGTTTATTTGACCGGCGAGAAAGAGCGTTTAAATGAGCTGATGGAATCAGCATATAAAGCAGTTATAGATGCGGCGAACTGATTCGCTTTCTATATATTTCTATGGTAAATTTTTAAGGAGGACATAAAAATGGACGAAAAAAGAGTCATTGAGCTTTCCATTATTGCCAACAAGGTGCGTAAGCACGCTTTAACAGGCGTTCACGCAGCACAGTCAGGCCATCCGGGCGGCTCACTTTCAATCGCAGATGTACTTACATTACTTTATTTCGAGGTAATGAAGAACGACCCTAAGAATCCGAAGGATTGCGACAGAGACCGTTTTGTACTTTCAAAAGGTCACACAGCTCCGGCACTTTACGGAACATTAGCTGAGAGAGGTTACTTCCCTGCTGAGGATATCGCGGGCTTAAGAAGCATCGACAGCTACTTACAGGGACATCCGGATATGACAAAGGTTCCGGGAGTTGATATGTCAACAGGTTCACTTGGTCAGGGTATTTCAACAGCGTGCGGAATGGCACTTGCTGCTAAGCTTGACAAGAAGGATTACAGAGTATATTCAATCCTCGGCGACGGTGAGCTTGAAGAGGGACAGGTTTGGGAAGCGGCTATGTTTGCAGCTCACTACAAGCTTGACAACTTCACAATTTTCGTTGACAACAACGGCTTACAGATTGACGGTGACATTACAAAGGTTATGAACCCGACTCCGATTGATAAGAAGTTTGAGGCATTCGGCTGGAATGTAATTTTAGCTGACGCTCACAACTACAACGAGCTTTTAGATGCAGTTAATGCTGCAAAGGCTTGCAAGGACAAGCCGACAGCAGTTATTATGAAGTCAACTAAGGGTAAGAACGTATCATTTATGGAAAACCAGGCAGGCTGGCACGGTGCAGCTCCGAATGACGAGCTCTTCGCACAGGCTATTGCCGAGTTAGACGAGAAAATAGCAGAATTGGAGGCGAGACTGTAATGGCAAAAACAGCTACAAGAGTATCATACGGCGAAGCGTTAGTTAAGTACGGTGTACCGAACGAAAACGTAATCGTTTTAGACGCTGACCTTTCAAAGTCAACAAAGACAGATACATTTTTAAAGGTTTGTCCTGAGAGATTTATCAACTGCGGTATCGCAGAGGCTAATATGATGTGTGTTGCAGCAGGTCTTGCTTCATGTGGTAAGATTGCATTCGCTTCAACATTCGCAATGTTCGCAGCAGGCAGAGCTTTTGAGCAGGTTAGAAACTCAATCGGCTATGCAGGCTTAAACGTAAAGATTGGTGCTACTCACGCAGGTATTTCTGTTGGTGAGGACGGTGCATCACACCAGTGTCTTGAGGATTTGGCTCTTATGCGTTCAATTCCGGGTATGGTTGTAATTAACCCGGCTGACGATATCGAGGCACAGCTCGCAGTTAAGGCTGCAATTGAGCACGACGGTCCGGTATATATGAGATTTGGCCGTCTTGCAGTTGAGGATGTAAACCCGGCTGACTATAACTTTGAGCTTGGCAAGGGCGTTATGTTAAGAGACGGCAAGGACGTTTCAATCATCGCAACAGGCTTAATGGTTCAGGAGGCTTTAAAGGCTGCCGATATGTTAGCTGAGGAAGGCATTGATGCAAGAGTAATCAACATCCACACAATCAAGCCGATTGATGAGGAGATCATCACAAAGGCTGCTAAGGAAACAGGTGCTATCGTAACCGCAGAAGAGCATTATATCATGGGCGGTTTAGGTTCAGCCGTTGCTGAGGTAGTTTGTGCAAACGCTCCGTGTCCGGTTAAAATTATCGGTACAGACCGTTACGGCTGTTCAGGTAAGCCGGCCGAGTTATTCGTTAAGTACGGCTTAACAGTAGAAAATATGGTTGCAAAGGCCAAGGAAGCTATCGCTGCTAAATAAGTAAAGTTTAAAGCGTCGGAATTTTTCCGACGCTTTTTATTGATTATTCAGTTTCAAGAATTTCAAACATTTCCGAATCAGGTGTCATACAGATAATAAAGCCATCTTTAACATTTCCTTCTACTCTTACCTCTCTTATGCGGATTTCATCTGTGTGTATTGTTCCTCCTATCGCACCACCCCGGGTATTTATAAATGTATCTCCTTCTTCCTCAACCTTAAATACCCAATGAGATTTACTGTTGTATTTCTCAACTCTGTATTTATTTTCTTTGGATACAAGTATATAATACATATCCTTTTTAAAAGTATCTTCTCCCGATAATGATATCGTTTTCGGAGGCCATTGTCCTTTCGAGTGTGTGTATGCTCCCGGTGTCAATGTGTAATCCATATATTCAACCTTTATGTCCGGTATATAAAGGTCAAAATAATATTCTTTGTTTTCCTTGTATTTATAATATGTAATTCTGTAATATTCCGGCCTATCTTTTTCCCACGAGTATGCTTCTATAAGTTCCTCTGTCTCAATCCCCTTTTTTCTTATGGTCATACTACTGTTAGACAACAACTTATCGCCATTATATCCTTCTATATTAGTCCAATATTCATCACCTTCTAAAAAACTGTATTCTTCAGGAAACTCCCACGATACAGACATATCATCCGAAAATACAGGAGCGATGTCGAGCTTTATCATTTCTTTTTCTTTTGGCTCCGCTGTTACAGTAGGCTCAATTTCATGACGGTCTATAATTCTGACAGTACTTACTCCACCGTATCCGCCCGAAGAATATTCGACATAAATTGTTTTGTTTATAATCTCATAAAAATCTTTTCTGGATATCGGCTTATTTGCGTCCGCCAAATCTGTTTTTTCAATTATTCCTTTTATATATGCCAGCTCATAGTATTGCGAAATATCATCAAACATCGGTTCTCCGGCAACATGGACACATCCATATGTATCATTAACCATTCTCACCGCATACTTTACTGCCTCAAATTCCGTAAAATCCCCTTCAAAATCAGTTGCAAGTATATCTTCAATAACCATTTCATCAAGATTCAATACAAGCTTTTTCATCTCGTCATCAAGATAGTCAAGAGGCTGCAGCTCATCTCTTCTGTACCAATCCGAAAGTCTTATTGTAGTCTCACCATATTGTAATGTCGCTTTTGCTATTGTTTCCAGGGCTTCCTTAACAGAAATATTTTCACTTTTATTTATATCTGCCTCTTCTATTATAGATAAATCAACAAGTGTTTTGAAACCATCATCTTTATATTCACTCTCGTATCTCATATATACATCAATTCTGCGTTCCGATTCATCCCAAACAGTTTCGTAACCAAAGCAATCCATAATTAAAGACAACGGTACCATCGTTCGATCATTTACAATTCTAGCCGGAGCATCCAAAGTCTTTTCTTCACTATTTAACAAATATTTTTCACTGTCAATTTTTAAAATTACACTATTTCCTCCGTTACTTATTACCACCTGCTTCGTATCCTCTGACCATATAACCTCATATCCTAAAGCTTCAGAAACAGCTCTGACAGGCACTAAAGTTCTGTCATTTTCAATGATTGGCGGAACATCAGTGTCAATATACCAACCATTTATAAACACAGAAATTTCATTTTCGGCAAAAACCTGTAATATTATTGTACTAAACAATAAAGTAAGTATTATTAATATTTTTTTCATAATTATCTCCATTTCACATTTTATGCTTTCATATATAAGACACAAATGATGACATTTTTTATTCACTTTTTGATATTATTTTTCTTTATTTATTATTTCCGAAATCCATACCGATGCGGCACATAACATTCCGAGAACTATGCAGATTATTATGTATGACGTAACTTCTGCACTGCCCTGCGACATATACATACTATATATCTTTTGCGGAATAATTCCGATAAATCCATTTACATATAAAGACCGTGAAAGTACTAATCTTACAATTGATATCACAATCACAGGAATGACAGTTTTCTTAAATTCTCCTGTTATCTTCCATATAAGCATAAACATCGCAAAATACGGAAGTAATCTGATAAGTATATATCCGAATTTCAGCACAACTTCATTGTTAATTATTGCATAATGACCTATCATTCTCATACAGAAATATGTAATTCCTTCTTGATTCAAGGATATTATCAATGCACATAACAACGCCGTTATCAGTCCAACCCTTTCTTTATACATTATATGTATAATCACTGCACCTGCAACCGCAACCGGCATACTCCAAAGTGCTCCGAGCACTGACAGTGCATTTGTGGTACAATAGTCACCGCCAATTCTGTGCAAGCTATAAAACACACCCTGATGAGTAGCAATCGGAGGTACACTGTAAAAATCAGAAAACAACGTAATATCTCCGCCCGTAAATGACAATGACATAAGAATTCTTATAATAGCAAACAAAACCGAAATCTTCATTACATCTTTGCTATTTTTCGCATATGCCGCCGCAATCACAAGCGGAATTGCCAGATATGCCAAGGTTTCTAACAGTGCATATATCAACACCGAAAAATATCCCATATCAGCAAGCATCGGATAAACAGCTTCATTAATCATTAGCAGTATGATGCACAAGCCCGAACAAATTGCTGACACTGAAACAACCGCTGTGCGTATTGTTTTCTTTGCAAGCATAAGCAGGCTTCCTATTCCATAGATTAAAATACCACTAATAACCGCAGCTATGCCAGAAATGATATATGAGCCTTTTAGCGAGCTGATGCCCTCTGCGCTTATCAGCACCATTTTATAATTTTTTAATCCTACATACGATGCCTCACTCAGATCTAGTCCCGCATAAAATTCTTTCATTGATGCAACAATTGCCGGAATCCATGCCAATAGTGTTGATAGCAGCATAAGAGCTAAGAGCGAATAAAAAATAATTTGTTTCGATGTCAGTTTCTTCATTTTACAATCTCCTTTAAAATTCATATATCTATTATACCTTATTTTTTCAGAATATACAAGAGTTGATTTGGTTTTTACAAAAACAAGGGTGCAAAAAAACACCCTTGTTCAGATATTTACGGAGCAATTGCAATGAACTCCCAGATATTATTTGAATCGTTTGACGAGCTTCCGTGTCCGATATATCTTAAATATCTTCCCTTTGCCACTTCATCAAGCTTAAACATTTCCATAACTTCAGGATCTGCACTACCGCTGCTTGTAAGGTCAGTTGCGATAACTGTCCAGTTCTCGCCGTCGTCTGAAACTGCAAGGTCAAAGAAATACTGTCTTTCATTGCCCTTATAGTATGATGCCGCAACCGCTGCAATTTCTTTAGTTTCATTAAAGTCCAACGTAAGAGTATTGCCGTCACCGAATGCGTTCCAACGTGTTACGAAGTCGCCGTCAACTGCACCCTCTGCTATATTACCATCGTCGCCGCTTGCTTCAACTGCATATACCGGAATCTGCTTGTCATTTAATGTTCCCTCACTTAACGGAACCGCTTCTATCTCTACAATCTCCGGCTCTACATAGCCTGTGATATCTGCATAGAAAATTGTGCCCTGCTCCTGAGTAATTTCTTCAACATTGTTATTGATATAAATTACACCTCTCGGATCCCACGCAACCTTTTTGCCAAGTGCCTCCGCAACTGCTCTTAACGGCACAAAGGTTCTGTCCTGCGTAATTGTCGCCGCAACGTCAAGCTCAGCTGTCTTTCTGTTGATTGAATACACCTTTGCATCAATCGTCATTTTAATTGTATTCTTACCCTGCTTTATTGTAACCTCACGCTTTGCATCATTCCAGTCAACCTCTGCTCCGAATGCTTCAGAAATAAATCTGATAGGCACAAGAGTTCTTCCCTCTGTAATGTACGGAACAACCTCTGTATTATCGTCATCAATCTTAATCATCTGACCGTTTGCAAATGAATACGGGCTGTTTACAACCATTGCCACGCTTTCCTCTGCCTTCAGGCTATCAAGCGGATATGACTTGATTCCTGCCGAGAAATCCGGATTTGTCATTGTCTCGCCGTTGTGAGCAATCTTCATTGCCGGAACAGGAATCTCCGTTGTATCAAAGCCGAGATAATAGCTTGTATGCGGTGGCTGGTTATATGCTACGTTCTGAGTTGAGATATATGTTCTGTACTGTGAATCGTGCATAAGAGTCGGAATCTTGTAGTTGGTAGGATCTGTTGTTGCAAAGATTGCCATTGACTTGCGATCCTTTTCAAAGAGGATTGTTTCCTCTCTCCAGTCACCGAATAAATCACAGGTAATTCCCGGAGGTGCCTTTGTACCACCGAAGGATACATATCCTCTCGGGGCGAAAAGAAGATTTGTCTTGTTCTTCTCTGCTACCCATTTATCTATATGGTTACCATCCTGAACCTCTCGTCCCAAATCACCGTCCCAGTAAATTACAAAGTTTTGCGAAATTGACGGATTGGTGGCTATAACCTCGCCTGCTGCATTTATCATCTTACCTGCCGCCCAGCTTTCTGCTCCCGGATGATTCGGGTCAATGTCTGCTGAAACACCACGACCTACGTCCGTTCCTTCGTATGAAGCCCACAAGAACTCACCTGTTCTTGCATCACGCATTTCTACATGGTATTTTGCATCAGAATGCTCGTGAACTGAGAATATTTCAAGTCCCGGATGGCTTGGAACAAGGTCGCTTGTATGCTGTGCATCACCGTGACCGAGACCTGTTGCATAAAGACCTGTTCCGTCATCGTCAATTACTGATGCACCGTAGATAATTTCATCCTTTCCGTCCATATCAACATCCGCCGCACACACGCTGTGATTACCCTCGCCCATAAACTTTGCATAATTGTTGTTACTGTCAAAGGTCCACACCTTCTGAAGCTTTTTGTCAACAAGATTATATGCAGCAAGTACCTGACGTGTATAATAGCCTCTGCACATAACAACACTCGGAGTTTCACCGTCAAGATAAGCAATTGCTCCTAAGAAACGATCTACTCTGTTACCGTAATTATCGCCCCAGTCCTCTACCTTTCCTCTTGGAGGATCGTAGTCCACTGTATCAAGAATTGTTCCTGTTTCACCGTCAAACACTGTAAGATATTCCGGACCTTCAAGAATATAGCCGTTGTCTGCACGCCACATCTTGTCCGCATCGCCTACAACATTTCCCGCATTATCCTTACTTCCGTCAGCTGTCTTACAAACCATTTCAGCCTTACCGTCACCGTCAAGGTCATATACCATAAACTGCACATAATGCGAGCCTGATCTGATATTATAGCCGAGGTCTATTCTCCACATACGGCTGCCGTCAAGCTTATATGCGTCAATTATAGTCGGTGATGTGAGACCTGATACAGAATTATCCTGTCTGTCCTCCGGCTCCCACTTCAAAATAATTTCATACTCTCCGTCGCCATCAAGATCAGCAATTGAACACTCATTAGGATAGTTTAAAACCTCCTGTCCCTTATCGTTCATCTTAACTGTTCCGTCAGGATTCAGGGCTTTAGGAATATCGTCAAACATAATTTCAAGCTTGTTTTCTGCCCAGGGTGTAACCTCATCGCACTTATCCTGCTCAACACCATCTACAACAGCCGCAACCTGATACTTGCTTTCAACCGTACCGCTTGTATCCGTATAGTTTGTGATATTGAGCGGAAATGCGTTGATTTTTTTGCCGTCACGATACAGGTTATACTTTACTGTATTTGACTCAGTTCCGAGCCACCTCCACGAAACAAATACTCCTGCATTTGTCTTTATGGCATTAAGTCCTCTGTCAAGATACTCCATCTGGCGTGGGCTGAAATCACGGTTGTTCCAGAGCTTTTCATTCTTTGTAAGATTTGACTTACTGAGCTTGAACACTTCAACTACACCCTTTTCAGCAGCCATAGCACTTACTGAGCAAGTCATACTCAGAACAAGT
>JAZQHZ010000120.1:0-4080 GCA_045540855.1 Clostridia bacterium | reverse complement strand
TATTACTTTGTATTTGCTTCACTTCTGCCTTTGTTGTCGGTTGTATGCGTGACTGAACATAATGCTTTCTTGTTTTTATCTGTGTTTGCCTGACCTTTATCGGTTCCTGAACCAGTGGCTTTTGCTTGGGTGAAATGCTGCTCTGAATTTCTTCCGTTTGTACCAACTCTCTTTGAGCTATTATCTTATTTTGCACATACTCCCTTGCGGCTTCTTTCCACAAGTTATCATTTGCAGGAATATTTTCTTTTTGCCTATGCTCTTTAGCATTTCGTATCGCATATTTTGCAGAATAATATGCTGTATTTGCAACTGCATAAACTGCACGTTCTGACTTTTCTTCAATCGTATCCATAGCATAATTTTCAGGCTTTTCTACCTGTTCGTTAGTCTGCTTCTGGATTTCAGCCTTTTTCTTTATAAACTGCTCCTTTGCCAACACGGACGAATTACGCAGTACGTTATATGGTACTGCGTTTTTCGTCTTTATTTTATAATCCGCCGTTTTTATTGTTTTAGGCTTGCTCTTTATTTTCCTTTCCTCCGGCAACAGTCATCACTCCTCCGCACCCGGCTTTGTACTCATCAGCTTATACAACTGCGTGTCCGTCGGGAAATCGTTCACGAACGGTACAATAGAGCCACCGACCTTTATAAGTCCACGACCTGCCGGTGCGTTTGTAATATATCGCATCTGTGTTTCGGAAATATTTAAAAGTGATGAGAGCTCAATTCTATCTGACGGAGCCTGATTGAGCATAAGCAAGAATTCACTGTTTGAAAGCATACCTCTTGCAGTATCGTTCTTCAAGCAGTCCTCAATATTCTGCGTTATGCCTGTGAGCAATCCGCCGTACTTTCTGAAACGTTTCCATGCCTTTAATAAAAACTCTGCACTGTACGGATTCTTAAAGAATAAGTGAGCCTCATCAATATATACTCTCGTGTACTTACCACGCTTGCGGTTCGCCATTACTCTGTTCATTATGTTGTCAAGCATAATGAGAAGTCCGACAGATTTCATCTGGTCACCCAATTCGAGAATATCATAGCAAATAATTCTGTTATTCACATTAACATTGCTCTGATGAGCAAATGCATCCAGGCTGCCTGTTGCAAACATTTCAAGCGACAGTGCCAGTGCATGAGCTTCTTCCTCCGGCTGTTTTAACAGTTCCTCTCTGAAATCTGCAAGAGTCGGCATTATGTTGTTTTTACCGTCAAAGTAATCACTGTACACATTTATTGTACAGCGGTCAATGATAGACCTGTCCTTAGCGCCCACACCACCACCGAGCCTTGTATCGCCGTTCTTTAATAGCTGGTCAAATAGTGAGATTAAAAACTCCGACTTAATTGAAATCGGATTATCTTCCGATTCGCTGTCTATGTTTATATCCATTGCGTTTATATGATTTGGAGATGATGCCGATAACTTTATAACCTCTCCACCAAGGTTGGAAATCAGAGGTGCATATTCCTTTTCCGGATCGACCACGATAATATCATCGTCAGTAAACAAAGCTGCCATTGCAATTTCCATCTTTGATGCGAACGATTTACCTGAACCTGATACACCAATTATGAAGCCGTTACCGTTCAGCAGTAATTTTCTGTTGCACATCAGCAGATTATGCGAAATTGCATTGATGCCGTAATACAAACCGCCATCATCAATAATCTCCTGTGTTTTATACGGAATAAGTACAGCTGTGCTTTCTGTTGTAAGAGTGCGTATTGCATCTATATCCATCAGGCCATACGGCAATACTGTATTTAAACCGTCTTCCTGCTGAATCTTTAATACAGATAAATCACACAGATCTTTTCTGCCTATTGACATCAGAGTTTCTGTATCGTTGTTAAGTTCTTCGAGAGTATCTGCAATATGTACCAATGTCATTGTTACAAACATCATTCTCTGGTCCCGGGTTGTTAAATCGTCCATAAACTCCTTTATTTCACTTCGCATCTGCTCAAGCTCATAAGGAATAGTTGCAGAGAAGTTATTATTCATATTCTGCCTCTGCTGCCACTTGACAATCTCCGTTTCAATCGCAAGCAGTTTTTTCTGTATCAGCTTAACCGCTTCATCCGTAGGAATAGGCTGAATATCTACCGATACCATCATACTCCTTGAAAAGTCCGTAAGCTGTGATAGTAAATCATCTTTTAAGAATGAGGGAAACTCCTTTAAAAATAGCACTCTTGCATATTTATCACCAATCTCAATGTAATCACGTTTGAACTCTATACTGTCGGGTGAAATGCTGTCCTTAAAATGAATACCTCTTGCTATTGCATTTTTCAGGTCAAAGTCAAACTCACCCTCACCGCAGAAAAAGTCATGAAAAATACGGAGCCGTTCCTTGTAACCCAGCTCCGTAACCTGTGATGAGATTTTTGCAAAATCCGCAGATAAGTCGTTACCCACTCTTGCGAAATATGTTCTCGCTTCCTTTATATTCTTTTTCTCTGCTGAAATTGTGATATATTTCTCGTGAACAATATTGTTTGATTCTGCCATCTTGTCACTAAGCAGAGTTTCCAATTCTTTGTTATATTCTCTGTATTTTTCATTTACAACAGGTACAGCAATCTCCGTTAATGCGTTATTCAGTAAACGTCTGTTATATATGCTTATCTTGGCGGTTGCATCCGTCGGCAGACCATTTAAAATCGCTCCATGAGCCAGAAACATCTGTTCCTGGTCGGAGTTTGAGGCCACCTCATAATTTATATCCGAAAACCGCCATGTTTTTGAAAATGTGCGTCCGCTTCGCATTATGCCGTCCCTGTAGATTGTATCTATGGGGATTGACTGCTGTACACTTTTAGGTATTCTTCTTTTTTCTCTTTTTCTTCTTAGCCACTTTATCATCCGCTAACACCTCCTGATATATGTTATATAATATGTTTTCCGACTTATATACACGCTTGCCGGAGCACAGGAACTCACTCCTGATAAATGCAACAATGAACCTCTCAAATGTCATACCGTTATATTTGAAAAATCCCGCTGCCGCAAACGGTGCTGCACATAATATGCACAGCCATGATACAGTTTCCTTACCTAAGAATTTAACAAGTCCGAAATATGCTCCCACTGCTACACCTACTGCCACAACCGAGCATATGAACTGCCTTGCACTAAGCCCGAAAAACATACTTTCCTGATAATCTTTTATTTCTTTATTTATCTTGATTTCCATATAGTCCTCCGTTATCTCTCCGGTGCGTTCTTCTTTGGTGCTTTAGGCTGTAATTCAGTAGGACGCATACCGTTCTGAGGTTTAATGAAATCTATCCTGTCAGACGCTGACATTGACTTGTAATCAAGAGGTCGCTGCCATGCCTTCTGTGTAGGTGCCCATTTAAATCCATTCTTCTTTAATGTGTTAATCTGTTCTGCACCCGGTTTTGTATTAAACATAAGCTGTAAGCGGTTATTTGCAAGATTTATTACTGCTTCACCACCCTCAAACTGCCAGCCGTTAAATACCGATTCTCTGTTATTTGTCAAACGCTCGATATTACCCTGCAATCTCTTTAAATCCGTTCTGTTGTCTGTAAAGAATTTACCCGGATACGGCGTTGACTGATTTTCATTTACTCTTGCATCAAGCTTCATTGCCGTTTCATCATCAATACCCGGACAGCCTTTTGTTGTGCCGTGCTCCTTGTAGTAGTCATTTACTGTCTGCATATATGAAAGTCTTTCTTCAATATGCTTCACGTTCTCCGTAAGCTTATCAACCGCCTGCGGATCATTGCTTCTTATTACATTGTTATATCCCATAATTTTTCCTTTCTGGCTATACGCCTAACATCTCCTTTACTATTCTGTCTGCTCCCTTGATAAGTCCTACCAAAACAAGCATATTAAATATCACTTCTCCTATGTATTTCCATATCATAGTTACTGTTGTGATTGATGAATCAATCGTTGGTGTACTTGCAAATGCGGAATATATCAGGCACGCAAGTACTATTACAGCACCTTCCATACATACGCCGACATATGATTTCACAAATGATTTACCCATCTGTGATGTACCTTCTCCGGCAAATGTGGATAAC
>JAZQHZ010000119.1:0-2868 GCA_045540855.1 Clostridia bacterium | reverse complement strand
TAACGTACCACCGTACGCCTACGAGTTCCTTTTCGCAAAATCTGCCCTAATTTCTCGCAGTCTGCCAGCTTGTAGACAGGTTTGTCTACAAGCTGAACGGCGCACTTTTGTGCCGCGGTTTTGGATTTATTCGGTTATTGTTAAATCTATTCTATATATTTCTGCACTTGTTCTTCCCTTGACATCAATCCAATATTCTCCCGGAGTAAGCGAATAAACCTTACTAAATTCATTATTTTCGTCAAGCTGAATCCTACTTGATGCATACTTTTCATATAAGTAGACTTCCTCCACAACAGGAGTTTCGCTCTTTTTATATACATCAATACGCAATTTTGTCGATAATGCACCCGTTCCATAATTCGGAAAACTAATCGGTGTGGCTAATGGTCGCATCGTTCCATTTTCCCATAAAAACATAGTAATTTCGCCCACTGTAAATTCTTCACTAAGATATTCTGAAACATCTACACGTGCAATACCGTCGACCGTTGTAATATCAAAAGTTTTATATGATTTCGCTCTGCTTCCCCAACCATCTTCTCTTTTTTGAAGAATAAGCTTTGCATTTTCAAGCGGTGTTTGTGAATATATTGTCACACCATTATCATCAGTCATATATGTTCCGCTTAAAAATGCTTTTTTTACAGGTGACACAACACCAGCAATTTTAATTTCCGTAGTTCCATTTTCTCCTACCGAAACATTCGCACCATCTCCAGGGCATTCCGTCACTGCAAACATTCCGTCTGAATTATATAATATATTTGATATTTCCGAATTATTGTCTATATTATTCCAAGCTTCTTCCGTACCCTGATAAAATACGTGGATCAGATTATCACAGCCTAAAAATACATCATTTCCGATTTCAGTTACAGTTTCCGGAATTGTAATGTCCTTTAGCATTGTACAATTCAAGAAAGTATTATCGCTTATTTTCCGTAACTCATTCGGCAAATAAATATATTCCAACGCCGAGCAATCCGAAAAAGCACCAACACCTATTTCCGTAACGGAATTTCCGAATGTCACAAGCTGAAGCAATGAACAGCCACTGAAGGTTTTATCTTCGACTTTTGTCACCTTTTTCGGTATTCTGATATTGGTAAGCCTTGTACAATCCTTAAATGCACTCTCACCTATCGTATCAACCGTATTCACCAAGACAGTATCTGTCATCGCTTCGCAACTCTCAAATGCACTTGCTTTTATTTCGGTTATTCCATATGTAAGTGTTACAACCTCAAGATTATTATTTTCCTTAAATGCACCTTCACCGATAACTTTTACCTCGTCAGGAATTATATACGAGGTCTTGTCCTTGTCCTGCGGATAATACAAAAGTTCTGTTTTGTCCTTGCTGAACAGTACACCATCCACAGATGTGAAATACTCATTTTCTGCATCAACCACAATCTCTTTCAGATTTTCACATACATCAAATGTACTTACGTCAATTACCGCTACATCCTTGCTGATTTGCAGACTTGTTGTGTTTTCGTCCGCCGTTATCTGTGCCGATACACCAAGTGGCATAAGCAATAGTGCAGTTAGTCCTAATAATACTGTTTTTTTCATAGTGAGATACCTCCTCAATTTGTGTTTAAAAAAGCGTGTAGCCAATCAAAGCTACACGCCGAAAAACGCACTGCTCTGATTGCTACCACACAATTCCAACACAACTTAATCTAATTTCACAATAAGCGTATGAAAATAGAGCGTACATTTTTACCGAAGTAAAAACACGCCATTGCAAAACTATAAATTGTGTAATTATGTGGTAGCTATATTATATCACATACAGCCGAATTTGTCTACAACTTTTTTATTTTCCCCTTGACCAAAAAGAAGAGCTTGCCAAGAAGTATTTAAAGCTTTTCTGCAAGAAGAGCGATACTGCAATTCAGTAATATTAAATATACACGAACAGCGGGCGTTCCTCAATGGTACGCCCGCTGTTATGTTTTTCACTTTTTACCTTATTCTTCGTTTATTACCGACTTCTTTTTCCACACTCCTGTGAAATAAAATACCAATCCTATCACAAACGGCGTGAAGCCTGCAAGGGCATCACCTAACCAGAAGCCCAGATATTTCATATCAAGTATCAGTCCGAACAGCACTGCAAGTCCTATTCGCATTATGATTCCGTCAAATATCGCAGTTGCAAAGTTTACTCTGTAATTTCCGCTGCCGTTTAGCAGTGCATTCATTCCCGAACGTGCCGCACTTCCGAAGAAAAGCAATACTGCAACCGGTAAATATTCATTTACAAGTGCAAGCACTGATGCTTCGTCTGTAAAGAGTCCGAATATCTGCATCGGGAACATATATATCACAATCGAAAGAATAGTTGCCGTTGAGAAGGTTATTGCAAAGATATTCAACACTATGCTTACCACTCTCTTAAAATTACGTGCCGCTATATTCTGCCCCACCATACTTGAGCCGGCAGTATTTAATGCGTTCGACAAAAGATTGCTCATTGAGCTGAACTTGTTTGCTATTCCTGCAAATGCTGACACTGCCACTCCGTAGGAATTAATCCACGAATTGACAAACAGCTTCGAGAAATGGATTGATGCACTCTTTATTGCCATTGGCGTTCCAAGCTTTACCAATACTCCAAGCATTTTTTTATCCATCACCCAGAAATTCTTAAAATCAAGGGCGAACTGCTCTTTATTTCTGATAAGCAGAATGAAACAGCTTATAAAGCTTGCACCCTGGCTGATTACCGTTGCCAGTGCCGCACCGCCTGCACCCATATCCATAAACGCCACAAATATTATATCAAGGATAAGGTTCAAAACCGCCGCAATACTGATGAAAATGAACGGATTTTTTGAATCGCCCATTCCTCTT
>JAZQHZ010000118.1:0-8270 GCA_045540855.1 Clostridia bacterium | reverse complement strand
CTGATGACAGAAAAAGAACCGGGGATATACGTTGCAAACAATTAAAGCTGAACGTCTTGGGGCAGAGCCCGTTTGAATCGTTTGGACAAGTGCAAACACCCCGACAAACCCAAATTTTCAACAAAACCCACGTTAAATTTTATTTACATCTTCCGGAATTTATGCTATAATAAAAATATCTGATATTTAAGGAGAGATTTTTATGAAAAAGCTTTCAGGTATAATTCTGACATCGGCTATGTGTGTGAATTTATTGCCGATGCAAGTGAATGCGGTAGCTGATACTGCTAAGATAGACTTTACCTATGGCGATAACACATATACACGTCAGATGGAAAAGCTTGACAGAGGGCTTGTTGCTGTCAAGGTAAGTGACGGCGTATATGTGGGCTGGCGAATGTCGGGCGAAGAGGGAAGCATCAGCGACGTCAGAAATACGCCCGATTTCGAGGTTTACCGCAATGGCGAGAAAATTGCAGTGGTTGAGGACAGTACTAACTATCTTGATAAATCCGGAAAATCAAGTGATACTTACAGTGTTGCAATTGTCGGAGGCGAGCAGTGCGAAAGTGTTACGGTTCTGGGAAATAACTATCTGGAAATCCCGATGGATATTCCGGCTGATTTCGTTGACGGAGAAACTGCCTATGCATACGGTGTAGGTGAGGCATCAACAGGTGACCTTGACGGTGACGGTCAGTATGAAATAGTAGTGAAGTGGGATGCTAACGCAAAGGATAATTCGCACAGCGGCGTTACGGGCAATGTGTACCTTGACGCATATGAGCTGACGGGCGAGAAAATGTGGAGAATTGATCTTGGCAGAAATATCCGTGCAGGTGCACACTATACGCAGTTTTTAGTGTATGACTTTGACCTTGACGGTATAGCGGAAATCACTGCAAAAACTGCACCCGGCTCACTTGACGGCGAGGGAAAATATGTGAGTGAGGCAAGCCTTGTTGAGGATATACGAAATGTGGATAATTCCGCAGTATTTATAAATGACGGCGGATATATTTTAGAGGGTGACGAGTTCTTCACGGCTTTTGACGGAAGAACAGGAAAAGCACTTGATACAATTTATTACCCGAATCAGCGTATAAGCCAGTATGTATGGGGCGATGAATACGGAAACCGTTGCGACCGCTTCCTTGCAGACGTGGCATATCTTGACGGTGAGAGACCGTATGCAGTTTACTGGCGAGGCTATTACGGACCGAGAGGAAGCTACAAGACAAGAACAGGTATTTTTGGTGCAAGACTTGACGAAAACAAGAGACTGCAGTGTGATTATTGCTTCGATACCTATGACACCTCCGAGGTTGAGGGCTATAAGGGTGTTTACGGATACAGCGAGGACATTTATAAATATACAGGACAGGGTAACCATAATATGACGGTTGCCGACGTGGATAACGACGGAAAGGACGAATTTATTTCGGGTGCATTGTGTCTTGAGGTAAATGACGAGGATAAGCTTGCAGTGAAGTGGTGCTCGTTCAGAGGTCATGGCGATGCTTTGCATATCGGTGACTACGATCCGACACATAAGGGCTTTGAATATTTCAGTGTACACGAGGGTGGCGGCTATACCGATTCCAATACCGGCAAGGAAATGGACTACGGTATGACGGTATATGATGCGGCTACCGGTGAGGAGCTGTTCCATAAGGGTGCAACGGGCGATACCGGACGAGGCGTTATGGCGAATATCGGCTCGGGCGGATATTATCAGATTTACGGTGTAGGAAATGTTACGGCATACGGAAACGGAGTGTTTGAAGAAAGCTCTGCCGGACCGGGTAACAATTTCCGTGTGTTCTGGGATGCGGACTTGTATGATGAAATGCTGAACAGTACATATGTAACTGACTGGAACGGAACGGGTACAGCAAGAATTTTTACTGCAACAGAATGTGTTGCGGGTAACGGAACGAAGGCAAATCCTGCATTGCAGGCAGATCTTTTCGGCGACTGGCGAGAGGAATTATGCTATCCGTTAAGTGATAATACGGCAATCAGAGTATTCACCACAACGGACGTTACACAGTTCAAGCTGCCTACTTTAATGCACGACCCGGTTTACAGAAGCGGAGTGGCGGCGGAGCAGACGGCATACAATCAGCCTCCGCACATAGGCTTCTATGTGGACAGCGAGATGTTTATCCGCACAATGACCGCCTTTTCATTCACACCGCCGACTAAGACGGCATATAAGGTGGGCGAAAAGCTTGACCTTACGGGAATGAAGGCGACTGTAAGCTATGACGACGGCACAACCGAGGAAACTCACAGCTATGAATTATCGGAATTTAATCCGATGAAGGCGGGCGAGCAGGAAATAACCGTTACCTACAAGGATTTTACGGAAAAATTCACTGTAACGGTTGAAAGCGGCTTCACCTGCGATGTGGACGGATATATTACGGGTTATAACGGAGAAGAGGAAAGTGAGATTATCCCTGAATTTATCGGTGATACAGAAATAAAGGGAATTGCGGAAAATGCACTTGATAACACCTCAATCAAGGATTTGTATGTTTATAATCATATCAAGGATATTAAAGCAAATAATTTCGGCGATACCGTAATTCACTGCTATTCCAACGGTGCGGTATATAAATATGCACTGGAAAGCGGTGCGAAGTATGAGCTGATACAGGTTGATATTGCAACGTATGAAATAGATATAGACTTTGAAGAAAGTGGTTTTGCAAATCTGCGTATGGTGCAGGGAAGAGAAGCGATAAATGTAAGTATAGAAAATCTGACCTTCGGAATGGGCTTCAGATCCGCAGGCGGTGACAGCAGAACGGGCTTCTATTCGGCATTTGAAGAGGGCAACACATATATGTACTGCGGCATAGGCAGATTTGGTACGGGTAACCGCCACGCATATCTTGCGATGGATAATGCACTGCCGCTTACGGATGAGGTGGACGTGGTGCTGAGCTTTGATGTGATGTTCCCGCGGCAGGTAAATATGAATGATGAGCAGGTTATGGCATATATGACCGTTGAGGACGAGAACGGTATAATAGATACCTGCTCAGTGGCAAATCTCGGAGTGGAGATAGGGCAATGGTATAATTACTCGTTGACGTATTCGGACGGTGAATATATAAGAACGGTTACGGATAAGAACGGGATTGTTTTATCGGAAACAAAGCTTGATGCAACAGGAGCAATAGCGGCGGTTTCGAAGCTGCAGATTTATCTTGACGAAAGCTATGCAGGTGTTGACTATCAGACAGGAGCATATCTGGCAATAGATAATTTCAAGTATTATACTGTGTCAAATGCAGTTGAAACACCGGAGGTGACGGCAACGCCGACACCAACGCCGACGCCGACACCAACACCAACACCAACACCGGAGCCAACTCCGGTTGTGACAGAAGCACCGACGGAGTGCGTTTCCTATAAGATAAAGGATTTCAGAGCCGAAGGTGAAAGACTGTATGCAGAGATTGAGTACGGGGCATTTTCGTTTGCGTATAACTGTGCGTGTATAATAGCACAATTCGATGCCGACGGCAGACTTGTTGCGGTGGATTTTGTACACCTCATAAATGGAGAACAGCTTGATACGGAGAGGAATGAAAACGCAGTAACGGCAGAGGTATATCTCTGGACGGATGAAATGAAGTCGCTGGAGATGAAGGAGATTTTGTTATAGGGCTAAAAGGGAGATGCACGTTCATCTCCCTTTTATTATTGCAATATGACAGTGGATATGGTATAATAATTACAATTAATGAAAAAATCCTTGCGGATTTTATATGTTGTAATTATTGTACCGGTGTGTAGCAAAACCTACACGGTTTTGCACTTATGGTATAATAATTACAATTAATGAAAAATTCGTAAAAAAGTGAATAAAAAATGCCATCATTTGTGTCTTATATATAAGAGCACAAAATATGAAAGGGTGGTACTATGAAAATTACAAAAATTATAGGTGCATGGGTACTTGCAGTGGCGATGACAATAAGCAATGCTACTGTATTGGCAGCACAGACAGCTGATGAGGAGGCGGAAAAATGGGATGCAGCATTGGAAACGGTGAAGGAACGGATTGAAATTCCGGAGGGATATATTGAAAACTCTAAAGATACCCATCGCTGTATTTATGAAGTTGAGGGACTTTTCTTCCATTGGAAAAATGAAAATGCAAGCATAGACGTTACTTCTGATACAGAAGGCAGAATACTGTTATACGAACATTATTCCGATTTTGATAATAGCATTGCAATCGAAGAAAATGCGGAAAATGTCACTGTTGAGATGCTCAAGGAGTATGTTGAAGAGAATTTCCCCAAAATACTTCCCGAAGCATTCACTGATGAAAATGACAGATTTGAATATTGCGATTATGATTTGTATTTTTCGGGCGATGAAAAAAATTATACTCTTTTTTATACCAGATTTCGTGACGGAGAGTATGTAGAGGGAAATTATTTTACCGTTTATTTTCGCCTGATAAAAGGCAAGCTCTGGATATGGCGTTATGACAGCAGCTTTGATTATGATGCAGAGTTTGAGGCTGAAGCAGAAGAAATTACAGATATTGAAGCGGCATACAAGGCTGCATTCCCGATTGAATTGGCGTATGTTGATAACAAGACAGAATCAAAAATTGCGGGAGAAAAAGAAAGAGATGAAATCCGCCTTGTTTACAAGAAAAAGTATGATAATGAATATATGTCGGCATATACAGGCGAACCTTATGATTATTTGTATGATGAAGAAAGAATATGGCAAAACAGAAGGATATCTTACCTTGCAAATAACTCCGGAAAGATCTTGACCGATACGGATATAGCGGAAATAGATGTAAACGGCGTATTTAAAAGTATAGCCGAATGTGAGGAGCTTGTACGCTCGTTTACTGAATTGAGTATAGGCAACGAGACTCTTAACAAGGAAAAAAGCCACATAATATACAGCTATGATGACGACAAATACATATGGAAGCTGTATTTTGGGGATAATGAGGCGGAATATTACTGGAGTGGAATTGACGTACAGCTTGATGCAATAACGGGCGAGCTGCTGTATTTCCGAAATAAAGAGCTTTACTATGACACTATAAAAAAAGATGTGAGCGAGGAGCAGCGCTCACGCAGGGATGAACGGGTGGATGCATTTTTACAGCACACTGCATCACGCATTATAGGCGAATTTGAGTATGATGAGGCGTATGAAAATGCTTCACCGCATCAGCTTTGCTATAAACGAATGAAAAACGGAATACCGTATGAGGGAGATGCAATCGTTGTCGGCTATGATTTTGACAGTGATAAGATTTTCTACTACGAGGCGGATTACAACGAAAATGCGAGCTTTGCAGAGCCTGACGGGATTATAGACATCAAAGCGGCACAGGACTATATATTTAAGGCAGAGTCGAAGAACAGGGAATATGTTAATTTCGGAGACGGATATAAACTGGTGTATTATATGAATAATACTGATGCGTTAGATGCCTTTACCGGGAAAACACTTGACCGTGACGGCGAATATGAGCCCACAGAGGTTGAATACACCGATATTGATAACCACTGGTGTATGGAAGCGGTTGAATATTTGCGTGATAAGGGAATTGCATTTCAGGGCAGTAAGCTTTATCCCGATGCGGCAATAAAAAAGGAAGATATGATGCGTATTTTTGCGGCGGCAGTGATAGACACATCATTGATGACGGCAGATATGAGAGCGGTTTATTCACGCTATTACGAAATGGATTCTTCCTTTACAGAAATTGTGGAAGAGGAACAGCCAATCAGACGTGAGCAGGCGTTCATATATATGATACATTTTATGGGACTTAATTCCCTTGCAAAGCAGACGGATGCGAGCGGGATGAGGTTTACGGATACGGGCGATTTTGATGCAAACTACAAGGGCTACGGAGCACTGCTTGCGGAAATGGGTATAATTAACGGCGACGGAAGCACAATCCGTCCGAAGGATAGTCTGACACGTGCGGAAGCACTGACTATGGTGTATAATTTTATGAAAGGGTGATATTATGAAAATTACGAAGTATATTTCGGCGTGGGCGATAGCTTTGGCGATGGCGCTGTCACAGGTGCCGGTGATGGCGGCTGAGGCGGCTTCTATGGAGGCGGCACTTGTTGAGGTGAAGGGAAAGGTGGAAATTCCTGCGGAATTGACGGAGTTTTCGAGCGAGGTGACAAGCTATAACAGCGAAACCAATTACCGCTTTGAATGGAATGAGAAGGACGGCTATAAGTCGTTAGTAATCAGCTGTGACACAAAGGGCAGAGTGAAGGACTATTATCGCTACGGAGAGCGTAATTCAGAGGTATATATCGGAGTGACGCTTGACGAGGCAAGGGCTGAGGCGGAGGATTTCCTCAGGCACACTGCACCCGAGGCATTCGCAAACGAAAACGACTGCTATGTGTATGAGGACGGCTACTGCAATTATTATTCGTCAAATGTGAGCTATGTTTTTGTGTTTTCAAGGTATCATAACTCAGACAAGGTTGCATACAATGATGCAACGGTAGAGGTTGATGTCTACGGCGATGAGAGTGTTATCCGCTCTGTACGTATCGGATACGATTATGATGCGGTATTTGAAAATGCGGCAGAGGAAATAACGGAAGCGGAGGCTGTCTATAAAGAGACCTTCCCGCTTGAAATGATATATACGGATTATATGACGTATAACGCAAAAAAGGAGAGCGAGGACGAGATATACCTTGCTTACCGTATAGCGGATGGCGGATATATTTCAGCATATACGGGCGAGGCGGTTGAAGAGCCAATAAATACAATGATGAACACAAATGCTGTATACGAAAGTGCGGCAACGGCGGATATGGCTGCAGGGTATAAGGCACAGCTGAGCGATTCGGAGCTTGCTCAAATAGAGCAGGTGGGCTCGCTTATCAGCGAGAGCGAAAGTATAAATTATCTCAAGAGCCTTCCGCATACAAGACTTGCCGGTATGGAGGTGGCGGCACAGGTGTCGGGACTTCACGAAACGGACAGAGATAACGGAGAATACACACGTTATTTTGAATTTGACGAGGCACTCGGTGACAGATATATTTATGCAACGGTTGATGCAGTGCGTGGCAGGCTGATATATTACAATGACGGCAAAGCATACAGACCGTATGCGGTAAAGGAGAATGAGGATGCAGGGCTGAGTGCGGCGGATAATGCAAAAACGGATGAATTTCTAAGTGCTGTTGCGGGCGATATAATGGACGAATTCGAATTGGAGAAAGAGGCTGAGCAGGAGCAGGGAAGACGTTATAAAAGAGTGGTAAACGGCGTTAATTATGTACAGGACAGCATTTATGTATGCTATGATACAGAAACTGATGCAATATCAAATTACAGCCTTACATATAACAATCATGCGGAATTTGTTTCTCCGGCACAGGCGATAGATGCACAGGCGGCGTATAATGCACTGCTTAAAGAGGAGCCGCTTGAGAGGGCATATGTAAAGCTTGGCGAAGAGTATAAGCTGGTGTATTATCTTATGAGTGAGCCGCTTATAAACGCAATTACGGGCGAGCGGCTGAGCAGAAATCAGGATACATATACTCCTAATGAGGAGGAATATACAGATATTTCATCGCACTGGGTTAAGGATAAGGCTAATTTCCTGAAGGAGATAGGCATTGCATTCGAGGGAACGCAGTTGAAGCCTGACGCATTTGTGACACAAGCAGAGCTGCTTCGTATATTAAAAGCCGGAGCAGACGGTGGTTGGTATATGGAAGAGGACACCGATTCAATATACAGATATGCGGAAAATGAAGGTCTGCTTAAAAAAGAGGACAGAAACGACACCGCACCCGTAACACGTGAGACGGCGTTTAAGTATATGGTATGCTTTATGGGCTATGACAGCGTTGCAAAGCTGCCGGATATTTACAAGGTGAGCTATGCTGACGGAGAAATGCTCTCCGAGGGAATGACAGGCTATGCCGCAATTCTTTCGGGATTTGGCATAATAAACGGTGACGGAAGCACAATCCGTCCGCAGGACAACATCACACGTGCCGAGGCACTGTCTGTGGTGTATAATTATCTGACATCACCGTTAAGGTGAGAATGGGCTGTGGTGTTGGGATAATTCACAATTATGCTGACGCACAATTGTTAGCGTTTCAAATTTGGGTTTAACGTTCCGCCAATTCACAATTCACGATTCACAATTCACAATTATGCTGACGCGTAATTTTTGCAATTCAAACCTTGCAATTTGTGGGTTA
>JAZQHZ010000117.1:0-3744 GCA_045540855.1 Clostridia bacterium | reverse complement strand
TCCAAGAGACCCGTTTACGGGTAGCAAGTAAAATATGCGTGGCTGGCAGGCCAACACAAAACGCACTTGTGCGTAGCCAGTAAAGATTAGGGCTATGCCCGAAAATGAAATACCACCCGCTATGCGGGTGGATATTTATTTGGCTATGCAGATGCTTGAGAGGGCAATATACAAACCCACCAAAAACGAAGGCTGTTTCCGGAACGAAACAGCTCAAAAATTGTTCAAAACGCACAAATCAAATAAATTGTAAAAATTATACAAAAAAACCTTGCAAAAATACTGATTTAGTGTTATAATAAAAGAAGGATATTCTGAAAAGGTATTCAGAAAAAAACAAACGATTTTAAGGAGGGATTTTTCATGAAAATGAAAAGATTAGTTAGTGCTATCGCAGCATTAGCAATGTCAGTAAGTGCTTTCGCAGGATTCAGTGTTGCTCACGCAGATACTACAACTCTTTACGAGCGTGGTTATGAGACTGCATGGACAGCAGAGGACGCAACTACATGGACAGCAACATTATCAGAAGCAACAGCTTCAGACGGTGTAGCAACAAGTGTGTTATTTTCATCAGGTAACAACTCAAGCGAGGAAGAGGCTATCACTGTTACAGCTGCTGATAACTCAATTATCAATGTAGAAGCTTTAATAGCACTTGACTCAAACACAGGAAGATATTTATCAAACGGTAATGCATCATATTTCAGATTTGGTGATGTATGGTTCTTACATAATGACCAGGATAAGAAGATTGGTTACAGTATAGGTGCATTCACATCTACAAACTTTACTGCAGCAACAGACGGAAATCAGACATTCAGAGCTGATATCGACTCAATTGACTGGTACAATGTAACAATGGAGATTGATACAGCTGCAAACACTTTAAATTATTTAAAGGTTTACAACACAACAGCTCCGAATACAGCAGTAATCAATGTTGAAAATGCAGCATTATCAGCAGATGCTGATTATTCAACAGTAGCATTTGGTTATCAGAAGACAGGTAGTGCAAAGACAGACCACTTTGAGTATTTAAAGGCTGTAAAGGTTACAGAGACAACACAGACAGTTGAAACAGCTGATTACACAATCAACTATGTATGCGGCGAAGATACAGTTAAGACAGTTGCAAACACAGGTGTAGTTGGTCAGGAAATTGATGCTGAAACAGTATTTGTAGCAGCGGACGGCACAAAGTACTTTGCAGCAGACGGTGCTACAACATCAATTACACTCGCTGCAGGCGAGAACGTATTAAATGTTGCAGTAAGAGAAGCAAACAAGTACACAGTTACAGCTAATGCAACAGGTACAGTAGAGCAGACTTTAGCAACAATTGAAAACGTTGTTGAGGGCGAGAGTGCTACATATTCATTCCCGAGATATATCGCTGACGGAACAGCTTTAAATCAGGCTGTACTTACAAGATATGACCAGGGATATCAGAAGACAGTTTCAGGTGTAGTTGAAGATACAGTATCAACAGTAGAGTATGCAGCAGTTGCTGATACAACAGTTGCATTCTATTCAGAGGCTGAGGATATTGAGGGTGTAGCAGTAGCAACATCAGGTAATATCCCGGTTAGATGTTCAGATTCAGCTGCAGCATATTTTGCAGACGATGCAGAAACAGAGGAAGTTGAATCAACATTAATCACAACTCTTCCGGCAGGTAAGTATGTAATGACAGCTGCTACTTTTGGTAATACAGGTGGTACATTCGTATTCTCAGCAGGCGATACAGTTGTTTTAGAGGCAACAACACTCGGTTACTTTGGCGAGCAGTCAGGTGAGGAGTTCACATTAACAGAGGAAACAGCTATCACAGTTGCAGCAGCAGGTAACGCAGGTTCATCACCGAAGGTTATCGACTACATCTTAATCAAGAAGACAGGCGACGTTGAGGCTCCGACATTAACAACAGAACCGCCGATAGTTGAGGTTGAAGAGTTTGGTGAGTACACAGAGTACGAGGGTAATCCGGCAAAGGCTTACACAGGTACATTCACAGTTGACCCGACAAAGCACTATCCGGTATCAAGTGTTACATGGTATGTTGGCGAAGCTTCAACAACAACAGACTTTGATACAGTTATTTCAGGTGGTACAGTTGTAACAGGTCTTGTAGTAGTTGCAGAGGATCTCTCAGCTATCCCGACTCCGCTGGGCTACTGTGGATTATATTACGGTGAATAATTAAAGGAGGATAACGATTATGAAAAAGTATACATTACCTTCATTAGAGGTTAAGTCATTCAATAAGGAGCTTATCCTTCAGGACAGTGCAGTTACTCCGTCAATGACTAACGAGGAAGCTGCAATAGCTGCATTAGGTGAAGCTCAGGTAGAGGTTAACAAGGTAGCAGTTATTACATTATAATATAAGAATAAGAGAGCTTCGGCTCTCTTATTTTTATGCAATTCATAATTATTTTATGGCTGATGCTTGACAATAGAAGAATATGGTGATATAATGAAAATACAAAAAGGGCAGACTGTAAAAACAGTTAGCCGCAGATATAGTTATATAAAATAACCGTAGTCTTTGGCGAGAGCACGGTTATTTTGCTGTTTTAGCAAATACTATCATAAGAAATATTGCATAAAGTAATAAAATAATTGCTTTAAAAATCTTCTTTTTCATAGCACCACCTCCAATCGGACACCCTTGATTTGCACTGCTATGTACAGCGTGTCAATGATTTCCGTATATGGGAGCGGCTAACCGTTCGTTTTCAGTCATACCCTTTACCGAGCAGGCTCGGTATTTTTTATTATATCGCAGTAATCGGCAAATTTCAATACAAAATGATAAATTGTAATATTATTGTAAATTCAATAACGTATGTGTTTGACAAACAACGCACGATATGGTATAATAGGGAAAAATGTCTGAAAGAGGTTAATAGCACAATGAGAATGAGAAAAAAGAAGAACTGCAGTGCAAGAATGGAAAAGTGCAGTGAAATCAGAATAATGGATCCGGAAAATCACAAGGGCAAGTGGAGCGAGGTTTTCGGAAACGATAATCCGATACATATCGAAATCGGCTGCGGAAAGGGTAACTTCGTGTGCGGAATGGCAAAGCAGCACCCGGACGTGAACTTTATCGCAGTGGAAAAGGTGCCCGACGTTATTGTTATGGCGATGGAAAAGGCAGTAGCGGCGGAGCTGGATAACGTTGTATTTATGGATATAGACGCGGAGCGTTTGTGCGATATATTTGAAAAGGGCGAGATAAAGCGGATTTATCTGAATTTCTCTGACCCGTGGAAGAAGAGCCGTCAGGCGAAGAGACGTCTTACGCACAAGAATTTCCTCGACCGCTACAAGCAGGTATTAAACGACGGTGATTATATCTACTTCAAGACGGACAACCGCAATTTATTCGAGTTTTCGCTTAACTCCTTTGCACAGGAGGGCTACAAGATGGAGAATATCTCGCTTGACCTGCACGCATCGGATTTCGAGGGCAATGTTGTAACGGAATATGAGCAGAGATTTGTGGATTTAGGTCAGCCGATTTACCGTGTTGAGGCGGTATATCTGGGCTGGAAGGACGATAGAAAAGGAGATGCCTGAGGGCATCTCCTTTTTGAATAAATTAATGTTTATATATTAGGCTTCTCCTTGAGGAGAGGCTCCGCCGCAGGCGGTGGTGAGGTGTAGGATGCGAAGCATCCGTCGGATTTTCCACCTCATCCGGCACTTCGTGCCACCTTCCCCTCAAGGGGAAGG
>JAZQHZ010000116.1:0-2088 GCA_045540855.1 Clostridia bacterium | reverse complement strand
GAATGGTTGTCAGAAGTCCGGGATTTTCAATGATAATTCCCATTTTATACCTCCTTCTCGTATGTCTTGCACTGATAGCAGTCCAGTTCCACCTGACGCTTGATTTCCATGAATTCTGCACGTTCTATCGGAACATAGCGCACCCACTGCCCCGTTTTTAAGAGAAACGGCGTTTCGTGTCGATAATCACACACAAGAAGAGGTGTTGTTCCAATTACGTTCCAGCCACAAGGCTGTGGGAACGGCGTGATGTTGCTTCGCTCCTTTTGGACAACAACACAGCTGCCGGGAATGCGGATTCGCGGAGATGTTCTGCGCCCGAACGAAAATGGATTTTCAAACCGTGCTGTATATGGATGCCCGGGAGAAAAACCAAGCATATAAACGTAATAATCACTCTGACTATGTATGCGGATGACTTCTTCCACCGTTTTATTTTCGAGTTTTGCAATTTCCTCAATGTCCATTGCATATTCCCCTTCGTAAAGCACAGGGATTTCTGTAATGACCGATTTGGAACCCTGAACATCGTCGAGTGTGTTGCCACATTGTGCAATGGCCGCTTCTATAGCTGTCCATTCCACCAGAAGGGGATCGTATAAAATTAATAGTGCACGATAAGAGGGAATGAGCTCCTGCACACCATAAATGTCTTGCTTTTCCAATGCGGCCTTCATCGCACACACTTTTTGATTCGTTTCAAGACTGATTTCATTTTCGAATTCAACAGAAAGTGCACAATCGCCAACATGCCGTACTATGTACTCTGCCATAAATATTCCCCCTTGTCAGAACTGTCTGTATATGATATAAATTCCTTATCTCGTCCCGAAGGGACATATCGCATTACGAAGTAATATATCGCATCGAAGGTATATGGCAAATTCCGCCAGGAATTTATATCGCTGATTTCGTATTTGATATATGATTTTGTCAAGTTAGGGACAAATTATTTAAGGCTTCCCCTTGAGGGGAAGGCTTTTGTCCCTTGTATATCAAAGTTTAAAATCGGTGAACGATTTAGATGCCGCAAAATCATTTTACCAGGAGCAAAAATCTTTGCTCGCAAGGAGATTTTTGCGACGTCGTCAATTGTTGCAGTGCTCGAAGAGCACAAAAGAGCGTTAGCTCTTGGGAATTTTATGAAATAAAATTCTGTATGCAACAATTATATCATAATCTTTTAAAGTATTCAACATTTCTTAAAAAAATGGAAAACAATATGCTTGTCTTGGCAGGCTCATCCCCAAATGGCTTTGGTTTTTATTTTGTTCCGAAGGCTTTTTCCATTCTGTTTAATGCCTCTTTTATATCCTCATATTTTGAAGCATAGCATATTCTTATATACCCTTCGCCGTCCGGACCAAAGGCATCACCCGGAGAGGTGACAACATGTGTTTTTTCGAGTATATATTCCGCAGTTTCACGGCTACGCATTCCAAACCCGGTGATATTCGGAAATACGTAAAAAGCACCCTTTGGGCAAAGACAAGAGAAGCCGTTTATGCGATTTAAGCCGTCTACAATCAGTTTGCGGTTTCTATCGTAATATTGTACCATTTCCTGCACATCTTTTTCGCCGTTATATATAGCTTCTACTGCGGCAAGCTGCATGGGCTCCGGTACACTTGCAATCATATTTTCGTGAAGCTTTATAAGGTTTTCCGTAATCCTTTCGCTTGCGCATATATATCCGACTCTGAACCCTGTCATTGCAAAGGTTTTTGAGAAGCTATTGATTGTCAGAACATATTCCTCAATACCGGGAATGGATGCAAGGCTTTTCTGCGTAAAGCCGTCATAAACAAGCTTTTCATAAGGCTCATCGGAAATGATGAAGATTTTATACTTTTTGACAAGCTCTGCGATTCTAATTAAGTCTTCCCAATCAAGAACACCGCCGGTGGGGTTTGAAGGAGAGTTTATAATAATCAGTTTTGTTTTGTCTGTAATTAAAGGTTCAATGATGTCAGCTGTCATTTTAAAGTCATTTTTTTCGTCAACCTTGGCGTAAACAGTTCTTGCATTTACCATGTCAATCTGTCCACGGTAATCAGGCCAGTTTGGTCCCTGAATAATAACCTCATC
>JAZQHZ010000115.1:0-10964 GCA_045540855.1 Clostridia bacterium | reverse complement strand
TAGCCAGTAAAGATTAGGGCTATGCCCGAAAATGAAATACCACCCGCTATGCGGGTGGATATTTATTTTTGTAAAAAATGGTGGTGAAAATATAACAAATAAGAGATAAAATTTTAAAGGATTATATGTAAAATGTGCGACTTGTTTTTAAGGAATTTTTAAGGTTTATACTATACAATAATTTTATGGAAATAAATTGGGATTTGAAAGGATGGGAGATATGAAAAAAATTATATCATTGGCAATAAGCCTTGCAATGCTCGCTTCAACTGCGCAGGCAGCAGTTGTAACTGATATGAGCGTTAAGGACGGCGTATTACAGTCAATGACTGTTTCAAAGAGCGAAGCAGAGAACGGAACAGGCATTGCGGCGGTATATGATGCTGACGGAAGGCTTATAAAGCTTATTACATCAAAGCAGGATATCAGCGGCGAGGGCGAAAAGGTGGTAACCTTTTCGGACACCCTGACAGTTGCTGAGGGTGAAACCTTAAAGGGCTTTGTATGGAAAAATGACGGTAGTGGGGAATTAACAATAGAGCCGATGTCGGGAATGTTTGTATGGGAAGAAAAGGAAACAGAAGCTCCGACGGATGAGCCTACACAGACACCGGAAGTGACGGAAGTACCGTCGCAGTCACCGGCAGTGACAGAGGTTCCGGAACTGACCAATACACCTGAGCCTACGGCAGTGCCTACAATAGTGCCGCTTGAAGAGGGCGTGATTTCGGCGTTCAGATATGTTGATAATTCGCGTATAGACAAATACAACACAGACGGAATTGCCCAGGCATTCATCAGTGCCAGCGAGGACGGAACAACCGCAACAGCCCTTACTCTCACAGCAGGCGATTATACAGACGAGGACTGCGGATTGGTGAGAAATACACCGGCACTTGCACCTGCAGTAGCGTGGGGCGAGAATCCGTATGTTCAGGTTGAATTATCAACCCTTGGCTATACCGATATAATGGTATCGGCAAAGGTTGGTGCAACAAAGAAGGGACCTGCAAATATAGCGTTGCAGTATTCAACAGACGGAGTGACCTTTACAAATATCACAGAATACACTCTGACAGCAAACAAGACATTATTTAATGCCTTTAACAAGGCAGTTGTTCTCGAGGGCGGCGAGCGTGAAAAACTCTATATAAGAATTGTCCCGGCAGACACAACCACGATAAACGGTGGAGTATTAACCGGCAACAGCGGCGAATATGCGGTTAACGATATTATAATTTACGGAACACAGACAGAAACTGCAACGGCAGTACCGGAAATAACTCCCGAGCCAACAGAAGTGCCGGAGGGTGACGGAATTATTCACCTTATGGGTACAGAAATAAATGCGGCAGGCGTTGAGGGAGCTTCGGTGCTTGGTAGCGTGGTGACAATTTCAGCACCGGGTGAGTATACAATCGAGGGTACGCTTGATGAAGGACAGATTGTGGTATCATCGGCAACGGCTGATGACGAAATCATTCTTAACCTTGACAATGTAAACGTAACCTCTGTATCGGAAGACCCGATAAGCGGTAAAAAGGGTAAGATTACTCTCGTACCGTTAGCAGATACTGAAAATACCTTCACAACAACTGACGGCTGTGCAATCAATTCAAAGAACGACCTCACAATCAAGGGTGAGGGTAAAATTAATGCGATTTCCCAGACGGGTAATGGCATACGCTCAAAGGCAGACCTTGAGGTCGGCGTGTGTGACCTCTATATAAAGGCAGGAAATAACGGCTTGAAGGGCGATAAGTCGGTTAAGGTGACAAAGAAGAACAAGTCAATTATAATTGATTCGGTGGGTGACGGAATAAAGTCAGACACAGCACCGACAGAGCTTGATGCAATAACAGGTGAGATTATCGGCGGAACAGTAACAATCAACGGCGGTGACATCACAATCACAACCGGGACAGAGGTTGATGCAACAACAGGCGAGGTATCGACAAGTGACGGTATCCAGGCAGATACACTGCTTGCAATCAAGGGTGGAACAATTAAAATCAATGCAACGGGCGAGGGCTTGAAGGCTAACGCATCAAGCATTGAATACCTCGCAGACTCAACTGCTGATGTTACTCTTGCAGAGGGTGACGGTGCGATTGAAATCAGTGGCGGTACGATAGAGATTGAAGCCGGTGAGGACGGAATCAAGGCGGTTAAGAAACTAAGCATTTCGGGCGGTGATATTACAATCACAAAGGCTCTTGACGGTATCCAGGTAAATGAAACAATTACTGACACTGACGGCGAAACTATTCTCTATCAGGTAGACGGAGAAATGAAATTTAGCGGCGGCAAGCTCAATATCACAAGCAGTGAGGACGGAATTCAGTGCGGAACGGGAAATATAACAATTACGGACGGTGAGTTTGTGATTGATTCGTATATGGACTGTATCCAGAGTGATTACATACTGGATATTTCGGGCGGCAGCTTTGATGTAACTGCATACGGCGGCTCACCTGTAAATGCTTCAGCAAACAATGCCGAGGCGGCAAACAGCTGTAAGGGTATAAAGGCAGGTAAGCTTGTAAATATCACAGGCGGTACATTTGACATAGATACATATGACGATGCAATCCACTCCAATCACACCGTAAGAATAAACGGTGGTGACATCACTGCCGCAACGGGTGACGACGGTGTGCATGGCGATTATTATCTTTACATCGGCGACACTGCAAAGATTAACGTAGTAAAGAGCTATGAAGGAATTGAGGCGGCTGAGATTTATATCAGCGGCGGCGAAACAAGAGTAGTGGCATCAGATGACGGTGCAAATGCGGCAGGTGATCAGCCTACTGAGGATGCAGTTGAATCTGAAAGTGCTTCATTGTCAGCATGGAACGGCGGCTTTAACGGCGGCGGTAACTGGGGACAGGAGGATACCTCAAATTACGGATATTTAGAGGTTACGGGCGGTATGCTCTATATTGAAGCAGAGGGTGACGGCTTTGACTCAAACGGCTCTGCACTTATAAGCGGCGGTATGGTATTTGTAAACGGTCCTACATCTGGTGGCAACGGAGTGTTTGATATCGGAGACGGCAGCAGCTGTACGCTCATTATCAAGGGCGGTATAGTAATCGGTGCAGGCAGTGCAGATATGTCTGTAACACCGAACTCTGCAACTGATTCGCAGGCGTATGTTGTAACGTCAGGCGGCGGAGGAATGGGCGGCGGACGTCCGGGACAGAGCAGCAGTGGCGGAAGCTTTGCGAGCCAGTCAGCAGGAAAGGCATTTAAGCTCACAGATGCAAGTGGTAATGAGATAGTGACATATGTTCCGTCAAAGACATATGCGTGGGTAATGGTATCAGCACCGGGACTCACTTCGGGTGGCAGCTATACATTAAACTACGGCGGAAGTGTATCGGGCGGTACATTTACGGGAAGCACTGACGGAAAGTATGGTCTCGTAGAAGGCGCTACATATACAGGAAGCAGTTCTGTTGCACTCAGTGCGAAGAAATAAACAAAATGAGCAGTTGCAAGTGCAACTGCTCATTTTTTAATTCACAATTCACAATTCATAATTCACAATTGAATGTGATTTTTCATCCTTTGGATGAAAAATTTTAATAATTACGCATCACGAATTGAATTAATGTTTTGCGGCAAAGCCACTGACTTTTTGATGTGGTTATTTCAGCTTGTTTTTTGAAGATAACGGTATGTTTATTCTGCTATTTTCGGTCATTTTTGCGAGTAAGCCACTTGCTATAATAAACGCCAAAAAGCTCAATACAGCGGAAGATATATATGCACCTAAAGAATATAATCGTGCAGGTGCATCAACTTTAATGCTGTTGCCATCATTTAAAAAGACAATGTTTTTATTTCGTTTACAAAAGTCCGAATTAACAATATATGATTTTTCATAAAAGCTATTTTCGTTTATGTAATATACATTTTCGTGAGTGGTGTAGGTATCACCGCTTAAAATGATTTGAAGATTCTTCCTCACAGAATATATACATAATTCGTGGTTTGCATTTGTGCCCATCCAGATTTCGCCTCCGCCGGAGGGAATAAGCAGACCTTTAATATAATTTCCGTTAAGTGAGAAAATTTGCACGATATTTGAATCGGTGCTTGCGATATAGATAAAATTATCATTGACAAAAGTATATTGTGCATTACCTATGTCGACAGATGTATAGGTTTCAGTTACTTCCTCTGCGGCAGACAAGTGTATGTTACCATGAGTCATAGTGATGGCTATATGGAAAAGGGATATCAACATAAGAATAACAGATATACTGCATATAATATAACGTATTGCTTTTTTCATATCATACACCTCCTCGTATAAGTCAATTATATATCAAAAGGTACAGATTGTCAATAATTGCTTAAAAATACAAAAAAATTGCGAAGCACTTGAAAAATAAATTCTGATATGTTATGCTAAAGAAAAAAGCGAGAGGAGCATAATTGATATGCGATACACCTTCAGGGAATATAAAAAGTCGGAAATTTTACGCAACCATTTAAATGTGGGTGGTGCAAATAATGAGGGAGAAAGAATTGACGTGACAAGCCTTTATTTTGAGCGTGGCTTAAAGCCGTGGCTGCCGGTGATGGGCGAGTATCATTTCTCACGTGATAACAGAGAAAATTGGAAAAAAGAGCTTTGCAAAATGAAGGCAGGCGGTATAACAGTAGTTGCAACGTATCTCTTCTGGATATACCACGAGGAAATTGAGGGCGAGTTTGATTTTACGGGCGATAACGATATACGTACATTTGTTGAACTGTGTAAAGAAGTCGGACTTGATGTGGTTATCCGTTTCGGACCGTGGGCACACGGAGAGTGCAGAAACGGCGGTTTCCCGGACTGGTTACAGAATGCAGCATATAAATTGCGTGATAACAATGAGGAATACCTTGCAAAGGTAAAAATCTGGTTTGAAAAGATTTATGAACAGCTTGAAGGCTTGTTCTACAAGGACGGCGGAAATATCATTGCAGTACAGCTTGAAAACGAGCTTGTGGACAATGCAGAGCATATCGCAAAATTAAAGGAAATGGCAATTGAAGCGGGATTTATAGTTCCGTTATACACTGCAACCGGCTGGAACAGTGCATCGGGTGCAAAGCTGCCGCTTGATGAGGTGGTGCCGGTATTCGGCGGATACCCTGAAGCACCGTGGGATAATCATTTGAATAAACAAAAACCGTCAAGCCACTATTTCTTCAATAAAATGCGAAATGACTCGGCAATCGGAACGGATTTAATCGGTCACGTGTCAACGGACGGCTATCAGCTGCCGTATGAGAGATATCCGTTCGCAACCTGCGAGCTGGGCGGCGGCATACAGGTAACACATCACCGCAGACCGTGGATAAAGCCGATGGATATTTACGCGCTTTCGCTTGTAAAGCTTGGCAGCGGAAATAACCTTGTAGGCTACTATATGTATCACGGCGGAACAAATAAAATCGGCAAGCTTTCAACCTTTAACGAATCAAAGGCAACGGGCTATCCCAATGATGTTCCGATATTATCCTATGATTTTCAGGCGGCATTGTCAGAATACGGTGAGACGAGGGAGCAGTACGGACTTTTAAATATGCTTCATATGTTTGTTAAGGATTTCGGAAGTGTGATTGCTCCTATGGAAGCGGTTGATGCGGAAAAAATGGTGGCACGAGATGATTATTCATCACTGCGTTACTCAATGCGAACAGACGGTGAGGGTGGATTTGTATTCGTTAACCACTATCAGCGTCTGGATAAATTAGAGGACGTAAAGGACGTTGTGCTTGACATAGGAAATGTAGTATTCCCGTCAATCGACGTATGCGGCGAGATTGCGTTCTTTATGCCGTTCAATATGAAATTGGGCGAAAGTGTGCTTGAATATGCAACTGCACAGCCGTTGTGCAGAGTAGGGGATACATATTTCTTTGCGGAAATTCCGGGAATAAATGCGGAGTATAAATTCAGCAAGGGTGAAGCAAAAATTGTAACTCTTAAATGGAACGAGGCAAGATATGCAAGAATGCTGTCGGGAAAGCTCTGTATCGGTGAAAACTGCGATATATACGAGTGTGACGGAGAAATTGTCTGCGTGCAGGGTGGAAGCTATTCATACAAGGTATGGAATGGCGAAAACTTTGAAAAAGTAAGTGTTAAAAAGGAATTCAATCAGGCGGCTGTTTCGTTTACAGAGCTTGATGAAGCACCGTTTGTACCGGAGTATGCACAAGAGCTGTACATAAACGGTGAGCGTAAGCTTATATGGAAAAGGGTTGAGGTTACAACGGACGAAGGCTTTATTGAAATTCCGTTTGAATGTGACGTGGCTCAGCTATATGCCGACGGCGAAATGGTAGCTGACGAATTCTACTACGGAGCGGCGTGGAGAGTGAGAGCAAAGCTGTTATACGGCAAAGAGGTATACCTGGTAATGTCAGAAATGAAGGATGATTTTTACAGAGAATTTTAACCAAAAAGCTGATTGCATTTGCAATCAGCTTTTTGGTTATTTAATACTGTCGATATCATACGGCGTAATCTGGTAAACGAAATAGTTAAGCCAGTTTGAAAAGAGCAGTGATGCGTGTGAACGCCAGCGTACATCCGGCTTCTTCTTCGGATTGTCATCCGGGAAATAGTTGCACGGAATCTTCGGATTCATACCCTTGTCAAGGTCTCTGAAATATTCATCTCTTAAAGTATTTGCGTCGTACTCGCTGTGTCCTGTAACAAAAATGCGTCTGCCGCCTTTGGTGGTAACGATATAAACTCCTGCTTCCTTTGATTCGGCAAGGATTTCAAGCTCATTCACCTTTTCAATGTCCTCTCTGCGTACCTCACTGTGGCGTGAGTGCGGAGCATAGAAGTTATCGTCAAAGCCACGTACAAGCTTGGCAGTGCGGCGGCGTACCTTGTGTAAAAATACACCCGAGCACTTCTCGCTCAAGTTGTACTTCGGCACTCCGTAATGATAGTAAAGTCCGGCAAGTGCCGCCCAGCAGATATGGAAGGTGGACGTAACGTGGGTTGTGGACCAGTCCATAATCTTAACCAATTCATCCCAGTAATCAACATCCTCAAATTCAAGGCTTTCAACAGGTGCACCGGTTATAATCATACCGTCATACTTTGAATCCTTGATTTCGTTAAAGGTTTTATAAAATGCTTCAAGATGCTCTAAGGGTGTATTCTTTGAAGCATGCGAATCCATCTGTAAAAAGTCAATTTCAACCTGAAGCGGTGAATTTGAAAGCAGACGCAGAATCTGCGTTTCGGTCGTGATTTTCGTCGGCATAAGATTGACAATTACAAGCTTTAAAGGACGTATGTCCTGGTGCATAGCCTTTGTTTCACTCATTACAAATATGTTCTCGTGACGAAGCTGCTGAGTTGCAGGCAATTTATCAGGCACTCTGATTGGCATATCTTAAACCCTCCTTGTGAATATAATTTTTATAATTATATCACATATGTCGGATTTTTGCAAGCAGAAAATTTATCATCACAGCTTTTGAGCAATTTCAACTGTCATATCCTCCGAGCCCAGATCCTTCACAACAATTTCACTTCCCGGAAAACTATGTTTTAAAGACCTTATTACATACTCAATATCATTTTCATTATTAAGAGTATATACCGTAATTTCGCGTACGTGTGAGGCATCGTAAATAAGAGCATTCAAAATTGTGACAACACCGACTATGGCAAGGGCACAAAGTATGGCAATGAATATTATCATAAGCTTACCTCCCGACTACAACAGTTTTTGTATAATATGCGTTTTTTAGGGATTGTGTTCTTGATTTTTGGAAGGTAGTGTGCTATAATATAAAATAGAATTTTATTACTCAGAGGTGAAAACGGTTGAAGCCAAGGTTAAGCGTAGTGTTTCCGCAGATACAGGACGAGGAAATCAAGGATATTATAATTGAAAAAATCAGCTATTCAAAGGTCAGACGTGAAATGAGCCTGTTATTCGGCGAGGACACAACTCTTGACCAGAGAAGAAAGGCGGAGCACGCGATAAAGCACTATATGCGTCTGCATAAGATTACGTCACAGATAGTATCAAAATACTGTGCACCTTCGCAGAATGTTATCGTATATAACACCGCACCACCGCAAGAAAAAGCGGCAGGTACAGCCTTGGTACAGGAATACGGCGACAGTGTAAACGTTGAGGATATGCTTCTGGGAAAGCCGATTAAGGCAAGGACAATTCCCATAAAGCACCTTCAGCCAAATTCGGGCAATGTTGTTATAAGAGGTAAGGTTTTCTCTTTTGAGGACAAGGAAATAAACTCGAGGAAAACAGAAAAGGTGTATCACCTCGTAACAATGAATATAACCGATATGACTGACTCCATAACAATGAAAATGTTTGCGGAGAAGAAGGATGACGAGCAGGAGGAAAAGTACGCCAAATTCGCCTCGAAAATTAAAAAGGGCGTAAAGGGCGGCGGCATATATGTAGTTGCAAGAGGTAAGGCACAGTTTGACGATTATATGCAGGAATGTGTCGTAATGGTACGTGACATTGCAGAGGTGAATGCACCGGAAATCCGTATGGATAACGCACCTCAAAAGCGAGTGGAGCTGCATATGCACACGCAGATGTCGCAGATGGACGCAGTTTCTTCAACTAAGGATTTAATAAACCGTGCAATCAAGTGGGGACACAAGGCAATTGCAATAACCGACCACGGAGTGGTGCAATCGTATCCCGATGCGATGCACGCATCTGATTACAACTCGAAAATCAAGGTGTTATACGGTGTTGAGGCATACCTGCTTGACGACAGTATGAGGATAATTTACGACCATGACAAAGCACCCGTAAAGGGCTTTGACAATACGTTTGTAGTGTTCGACCTTGAAACAACGGGCTTTGATAAGAAAAAGTGTAAAATTATCGAAATCGGTGCAGTGAAAATCAAAAACGGCAAGGTGATTGACCGTTTTTCGGAATTTGTGGACCCGGAAATGAGCATCCCGAAGGAAATTACGGATCTGACAAGTATAACCGATTCAATGGTGAAGGGTGCAGAAAAAATCGAGACACTGCTGCCGAAATTCAAGGAGTTCTGCAAGGACTGTGTGCTTGTGGCACACAATGCACTGTTTGACATAGGCTTTATGAAGGAAAAGGCACGTCAGATGGGCGAAAGCTTTGATTTTTGCTATATGGATACACTCACATTGGGACGTGCGATGTATCCAAATCTTACAAATCACAAGCTTGATACAATTTCAAAGCATCTCGGAGTAATTCTTGAAAACCACCACAGAGCCGTAGACGATGCACAGGCAACGGCTGAGGTGTTCAGGAAAATGTGTAACGAGCTGATTTCGATGGGTGAGGATGACATAACACTTTTAAACGACCATTTTTCAATGGCAAAGGTGGCACATATGTCAGCGAAGGGCTCAGGAGCATATCATCATATAATTCTGCTTGCAAAAAATCTTGAGGGCGTGCGGAATATATATGAGCTTGTATCACAGTCTCATCTTTCGTACTTTTTCAGAGTGCCGAGAATTCCGAGAAGTCTTTTGCAGGAAAAGCGAGGCGGACTTATCGTCGGCTCGGCATGTGAAGCAGGCGAATTGATGCGTGCGATTGTAAAGGGTAAGACGGATGAGGAGCTTGAGGAAATGGTCAATTTCTATGACTACCTCGAAATCCAGCCCATAGGCAACAATGCCTATATGAAAAAATCGGAAAAGCACCCGAGAATCAATACGGACGAGGATTTAAGAGATTTAAACCGCCGTGTTGTTGCATTGGGTGAGAAATATAACAAGCCGGTATGTGCAACGTGTGACGTGCATTTCCTTGATATGGAGGGTGCGGAATACAGAAAAATCATAATGCACTACAAGGGCTTCAAGGATGCGGACGAGCAGGCACCGCTCTATCTTCGTACAACGGAGGAAATGCTTGAGGAATTTGCATATTTAGGCAAGGAAAAGGCATATGAGGTTGTAGTTACAAATACAAATCTGATTGCTGATATGATTGATGACGTGAGACCTATTCCGAAGGAAAAATGTCCGCCGGTGGTTGAGGGTGCGAAGGAAGCAATTGTAAACGATTCCTATGCAAAGGCAAAAAAGATTTATGGAGATCCCTTGCCTGAAATAGTGCAGAATCAGCTTGATAAGGAGCTTAATTCAATCACGACCTACGGCTTCTCGGTAATGTACAGAATAGCACAGGAGCTTGTAAGAAAATCGCTTTCGGACGGATATCTCGTAGGCTCACGGGGCTCGGTAGGCTCGTCGTTCGTAGCCTTTCTTTCAGATATCACAGAGGTTAATTCGCTTCCGGCACATTACGTATGCCCGAATTGCAAATACAGTGAATTTATAAAGAGTGAAATCGGTGTGTCGGGCTGTGACCTGCCGCCGAAGAAATGTCCGCAGTGCGGCGAGGAATTGAACCGTGACGGACACGATATCCCGTTTGAAACCTTCCTTGGCTTCAAGGGTGATAAGGAGCCGGATATCGACCTGAATTTCTCGGGCGAATATCAGCCGACAATCCATAAATACACAGAAACCTTCTTCGGTGAGGGCTTTGTGTTCAGAGCGGGAACAATTGGCACCGTAGCGGAAAAAACCGCATACGGATATGTTTTGAAATACTGCGAGGAAAAGGGTATTGTGATGCGTGGTGCCGAGAAGGCAAGGCTTGCACAGGGCTGTGTAGGCGTAAAGCGTACCTCAGGACAGCATCCGGGCGGTATCATCGTTGTACCGTACACAAACAATATCCACGAGTTCTGTCCGGTACAGCACCCGGCAGACGATGCAAATTCAACGATATTTACAACACATTTCGATTACCACTCAATCGACGCCAACCTTTTAAAGCTCGATGAGCTTGGTCACGATGACCCGACGGTAATCAGAATGTTAGAGGATATAACAGGAATTGACGCAAAGACAATTCCTTTGGGAGACC
>JAZQHZ010000114.1:0-18863 GCA_045540855.1 Clostridia bacterium | reverse complement strand
GTTGAAAATGTTGCAATCAGTCTTGAAAATGAAGCAACACAGATAAGCCTGGGAAATAAGCCGGATACAAACAACCGTTATTTCTTCAAGAACTTTGCCTACGGTACACTTGACTATGCAGTTGCCGGTGCAGATACAATTACCGCAGGTGCAAGCGAAGTATATTCAATAAGCGAAACAGGAACTGCAGATGATAACGTAAATTTTGTGCCTGAAAATCTTACATTGACATGTGATACAGAAGGTGTTACAATTACAGATAATGCCACTGTTTCAGTTGACGCAGCAGTAGCTGATAACACAGTAATAACATTATCAGCAAAAATCAACGGAACAGTTGTTGCAACAAAGGATGTAACAGTTTCGGCTTCAGCAGGAACAGATGAGCCGCAGATACAGGATACAACTGTTTATGGTTCAACTGAGGATGAAATAGGCTTCGTAGCAGAATTCACAGCAGAGAATGCTGTAAGAGACCTTACATGGTATATTAAGAAGACTGGCGGCGAATATAAAGAGCTTCCGATTGACGGCGTACTTCCGACAATTGCATCAGGAAGTACAGTTAAGATAGGATTGTTGGTATCAGGCTTTGCGAATGTTGCATCAGCGGATGAATTATCAGCAGGATATGTAGTAGAATAAGGGAAGGAGTGCACAATAATGAAGATGAATTATAAAACACCGGAAATAAGCGTAAGCAAGTTCAATTTAGAAAACATTATTACAACAAGCGGTGCTGTTGGCACAGAAAAAACCTTACAGGAAAATATGGAAGCTGATGGCTATACTGTAACACCGGTAAGCCTTGCAGAAATCAATATTACACTTTAATACTAAAAATAAATTTTCTTGAAAATTTATCTCTCTCTTAATGCTGATACGGGAATCTATATACATTCCCGTATTAGTATAATACTGACCCGGAGGACAATATGGAACTCATTAAGAAAAATATTAACGTGGTTACAATGGAATATCCTGCGTCATGGCATGGTGCTTTATGGCGTGAGGGATTGCCTGCCGGAAACGGCAAAATCGGAGTAAACGTCTATGGCGGCACACAAAGAGAAGCGGTTGTAATAAACCATTCGGAATTATGGTCCGGTAAAATCAAGCATATTCTGCCTGATGTAAGTAATTGTCTGAAAAAAACAAGGCAGGCGATGGATGAGGAACGTTTTTATGAAGCAAGCTGGCTGCTTACAAATAAGCTTAAAGAAAGTGGCTATGACAACGAACGTGGATATCCGTTGCCGCTTGCTGAATTAAATATGTCCTTTTCAGGGTTTCCCGGATTTTCGGAATATTTAAGGGCAGTTAATATGGAAACGGGTGAAGTCAGCACTCAATTCAGGGAAGATGATGTATGGGTAAAAAAGGACTTATTTGTATCAAGAAAAGATGATATAATAGTTCTCTCCATAAAGGCTGATGAACCGATATTAAATGTTGCTTTTTCGCTTGATATGCGAGAAGGTGATGAAAATTGCGAAGAATATATTCACGTTAAGGAAAATCGGAAAACTGAAATAAATAATAATATGCTCATTTATCAATCACTTGATATGGAGCAGTTACAATATGGTGCTGTGGCAAAAATTGAAAGCACAGACGGAATAATATCTTCTGATGCTTCAATGATGAGGGTAGAAAAAGCGACTGAAATACTTGTAAAAATTAAGGTTTTTGTTAATGGATGTTCTGATATAGAAAACACTGCAGCAGAATTGGAAAAAGAAAATAACAGCTATGAATATTATCTTTGCAGACATACGGAGTCACATAAAAAGCTATATAACAGTGCAGATTTGAGTCTTGGTGAAAATAATAATTTATCTAATGAGGAATTATTACTTGAAGCATATGGCGGTGAATCACCGAAGGAGCTTATAGAAAAGCTCTGGAGATACGGAAGGTATCTGTTCATAATAGGTAACAATGAAGACAGCTTGCCATTCTGTATGTATGGGCTTTGGTCAGGTGAATATCATCAGATGTGGAGCCATAATATGGCAAATGAAAATATTCAGATGATATATTGGCACACCAACGTGGGAAATCTGAGTGAGCTGAATAAACCGTTATTTGAATATTATAATAACAGAATGGATTATTTCAGAGAAAATGCAAAAAAGCTCTATGGTTGCGACGGTATTTTTATACCCGCAGGAACAACGCCCAATATGCCGTATCCAAATCAGATTGTCCCTGTTATTATGAACTGGACAGGTGCGGCCGGATGGCTTGCACAGCATTATTACAAGCAATATTTATATACCGAGGATACGCAATATCTGCATAATAGCCTTATTCCGTTTATGAAAGCGGCGGTGGATTTCTATGAGGATTTTATTGCTTTTGATGAAAATAATAAAGTAAAGATATATCCAAGCATCTCACCTGAAAACACACCGTTGAATTTTATGCCGAAAGATAACGAGAATATGGCACACCCGATGCCTACTACAATTAACTCAACAATAGATCTGGCAATTATAAAGGAATTGTTTACAAATATGGTTAAGCTTTCTGAAAAGCACGGCTTGTATGAAAATAATATTGATAACTGGAAAAAGATTATCAATTCGATTCCTGAATATAAAATAAACAATGACGGAGCAATAAAGGAATGGCAGGATGACAGATTTGATGACAGATATTATCACAGACATCTCTCACATATATATCCCGTTTTTCCGGGCGATGAAATCACAACTCACGACGAAATCATAGCTGCCTTTGAAAAAGCAGTGGATTTAAGGGAAATCGGTGCACAGACAGGCTGGTCGCTTGCACATATGGCTTCTATATATGCAAGATTTGAAAGAGGAAATGATGCATTGGAGTGCTTAAACAATATTGCAAAGACCTGTATGCAGAAAAATCTGTTTACACTGCATAATGACTGGCGTAGAATGGATATTTCTCTTGAAATGGCAAGCGTAGCACCGATACAGTTTGATGCGATTATGGGCTATGTAAATGCGGTGCAGGAAATGATACTGTATTCATCAGAGAAAATGATAAAGCTTCTGCCAGCATTGCCTGGCAGACTGCAAAAGGGAAAAATAAATAACTGGTGCTTCTGCGGTGGACATATCAGTATGGAATGGGATATTGAAAATAATATGTTTATGGCAGAAATGGTTGCAGACAGAGACATATGCATCGGTATTGAGTTGCCAAAAATGTTTAACAATATCAATTATAGTGGAATTTGTGAAATTAATAAGAGTGAAAATATGGTAAGTGTGCAAATGAAGCAAGGTACCATACTGAAGCTTTCGCAAAATTTATAAAACAAGTTACATTCATATATTTTATAAGACGGTATCTGAACCCTTAAGGTCTGGATACCGTCTTATAATGTCTGTCGCTATATTCTCTTGGAGATATACCAACCATCTTTTTAAAAGTGCGAAAAAATGCTCGTAGCTTGAATAACCTGTTTTAAGCTGTGTTTCCGTAACAGTATTGCCTTCACGAAGCAGTTGCTTTGCTTTTGTAATGCGCTGTATAGTATGTGCAGATGCTTGATACTTTGGCACATTCAAATGTTTTAGCTGTTGACCTTGGCGAAGTGAAGCAGATAGAAAGTATTGATTTTGAATGCTTGGCAAGTGAAGTTCTTGCCGGACTTCTCGGTGTAACAGTTGTTGAGGGTGAGCTTAAAGAAGAGCCGCCGGTAATCGCTGAGCTTAGCTTTGGAGAAATAATATTTGAAGAAGCAGAGAATACACTTACTGCATCGGTAAATGCCGTAAATACAACAGATTCATACGTTGAGGCTGAAATGATTATAGCTCATTATTCAAAGGACGGAAGGTTAAAAGCAAGCGATAAGGTGACACATTTAATTAAATTCGGAACAGATAGTTATAGTATATCATATACTCCTGCGGAAGCAGAAGAAGATGACTATGTCAAGGTATTTATGTGGAATAGTATAAACGGTATGAAATCATATACGGAATACGGTAAGAAAGCACTATAAGTATTGAAAAAGTGAACCGCTGTATCGGTGGTTCACTTTTGACTTGGAAAGCCGCTGTATAAAAAAACTTGAAACTTCTGTGATTTAGTGATATAATTATAATAAAAATAACTGCAACGGTAAGGAAGGAGAGAATCTAATGCGTGAGCCGGTATTTCAGTCTGTAAGAAAATTAGAATATGACTTTCTTGTTGACGGTATTGTGGGTAATATGATGCGTCAGCACTATCATGACGGTTATGAAATATATCTTCATCTTGACGGAGAACGTAATGTGTTTTTTAATAACCGCAAATATGTCCTTACCAAAGGCTCGTTGTTTATAATTGAACCATTTGTGTTGCATATGACTACTAATTCTAAAGCAGAAATATGCAGTAGAAATATTTTGAATTTCAAACGTGATACTCTTTCTGAATTTCTTTCGGAAAAGGAGATTGATTTATTAAATAAGGAGCTTACCTCATGTATAATACAATTAAATGAAGAACAAACGGAAATTATAAAAAAACATTTTGAAGAGATTCAGTATCAGTGGCAGAAATTTGTTAATCAAAAAGAAAAACGCAGTGAAAAACTTTCTTATATTGAGGTTTACCGTTTGCTTGACAGATTGCTGTATTTTAAATCACAACTAAAGGAAATAATAGATCTTAATTCAGTTGAAATTGTAACTCATCCGGAGATTTTCAGAGTTCTTCAGTTCATTGGCAAACACTATTGTGAAGAAATAACGCTTGATGAAATGGTAGAATATTCACATATGAGTAAATCTTCATTTTACCGTGCTTTTAAAAAAATTACGGGAGATACTTTTGGTAATTATCTTCTGCGTTATCGTTTATCAAGGGCACACAGACTTGTTGTGGAGACTGATATGCCTTTTGGAAAAATTGCTGGGCGTACAGGCTTTTCGTCAACTGCCAATATGACCAGAGCGTTTAATACCCAATACGGAATGCCGCCATCGGGATTCAGAAAATGAAAATATTTGAACGTTTTTAGATGAAATAGACAATATTTTTATCGAATATATTCCTCTTTTGTGATATAATTCAAGTATGAATATAATCATAAAGGAGGATTTTATTTTGCAGAAATTATCAAAGAAAATTATCTCGGTATTTATGGTGCTTTCGATGCTTATATCTTTAGTAAACGTTACGGTATCGGCACAGGGTACGGCGTGGGATTTTTCGGCATATTCCGAAAATCTGATAAGTGCTGACGGAGAATTAACCGAAAATTATAACGGACTTGAAATTCATCTCAACAGTGGCGACTCTATTGATGCGGACGGACTGCATTGGAGTGCACCGGGTACAATCAGCTCGGATACTACGGTGGTAACGAACAACCGTTATATCGTATTTACTCCTGAGGTGAGCGGAACTTTAAGCGTGACGTTCAGCGGAAATAAATATGCAAGCAAGTCAAAGGCTCCGAGAATGTATATAGTTGTAGGTGATGATGCAAGCTGCATGTCAAAGACAAACAGTGATGCCAATGGCAAAGCGGGCACTGCAACAGCAGCCGATAAGAATGCAACGGTATCAATGGAAACGGATGCCGGCAAGACCTATTATATATGGCCGTATTATTACAATGATTCGGGCTGTCAGTTTACTGTCAGCAATATTACATACAGTGCGGCAGTGCCGGAGATGAAAACACGAAATATCTATGAGAGCAATATGCTCTTACAGCGTGATAAGCCGGTATATATTGACGGAACCTGTTCTGCGGCGGTAGCTTCGGCAACAGTTTCTCTTATAAATGAAACAACAAACGAGGTTGTTGAAATAGTTGATGCCGAAATTGCAAATAAGATGTGGAATGCAACTCTTAGCCCGGTTTCTGATTACGAAAACACATATAAAATAGTAATAGCTTCTGATGGTATGGAGGATATTGTTTATACCAATATTCTTTTTGGTGACCAGTATCTTTTTACAGGTCAGTCAAATATGTGGATGAGCGTTGAAAAATACAAGAATATTGATAAAACTGCTTACAGTGAATCAGCAGTTACTCCGCATTTAACGGATAAAATCCGTCTGATGTATACCCAGGGACAGAGTGACTACGGTACGGCTGTTTTACAATTTGATGCACAGAACAAGCAGGCATGGCGTGATTTTTCAAGCTACTCAAACATAAAGGATGTGGGTGCACCGGCATTCACTGCGGCGATAAAACTTCATGAGGAAACAGGTGTCCCTATTGGCGTTATTGACAACGCATATCCCGGCTCATATATTTCATCGTGGTTTGACAGTGCCCTTGCAATAGACAATTGTAATCTTGGCAAGAACGGTACATCAAACGAGAGAAACTGGTATTGCGGACGAATTTATCCGCTCCGAAATCTTGAATTAAGCGGCATATTCTGGTATCAGGGCTGTGCAGATGCGGCTACAACATACCACGATAATCCGTATGAATATTATATGGAAATGCAGCCTAAGCTGATTGACTCGTGGCGTGAGCTTTTCGGAAATGATACACTTCCGTTCTATTATACTCAGCTTTCACGTATAGGCTCAACAATCGTTGATGAGAATAATCCTGACACAGGTGCGGCAGGAAAAATGCCGATAAAGCGTGCGCAGACTGATATATATGTTGATATGCAAGACAGAACAAATATCGGAATTATAAGTACACTTGACCTTTACGGAAACTATGATGCTTCGGGTTCAAGAAATTGCCGCAGTGATATTCATCTTGCTCAGAAACAGTTCGTAGGTGCAAGAATGGCAGCGCTTGCTTTAAATGATATTTACGGTAAAACAGAGTATAATGACGGCTCAACGCTTTATCGTATGGGACCGATGTATAAGTTAAGTGAAATTAAAGGCAATTCGATAGTAGTTACATTTGAATGTAACGGCAAGCTTTCAGTTATGCCATCAACTCAATACACAGACTCAACAGGCGTGCAGAAGGTCACGAACGGAGAAATTAATCCGGATATTTTAAATGAATTTGAGCTTGCAGGAGAGGACGGAATATGGCACAGTGCATCTGCAGAAATTACAGCAGATAATCAGGTCACCGTAACCTCGGATGCGGTTCAAAACCCGGTAAGTGTACGTTACTGTGGCAGTGACTATCCGGAAAGTCCGAACTTAACAGACGAATCGGGGCTTCCTTCATATGTGTTCTCAAGAAAGGCCCAAACCGTTGAAGAGACTGAAGAGCCACCAACAGAGCCGACGGCAGTACCGCAACAGGTAGTAAAAATCAGTGCAACGTATGATGAAAACGGCAGATTAACAGGTGTTACAACCGAGGAAATCACTGTTACGGGTGAAGAAAGCTTTGAGGCAACAGACGGTGGTAAGATTTTTATCTGGAAGAACCTTGAAAGTATGGAACCGTGGATGAATGCTGTCACTCCGACAGTGACTCCGACAGTGACTCCTACAATCACACCGACAGCAACACCCTCAACAGAACCGACAGCTTCACCGGATTATGCAGAAACCTACAAGTTCAGCTTTGCTTCTGAAGCTGAAGGAGCTGTAATCGTAAATGCTGACACTGCATACGGTATGCAACAAAACGGTATGACCTATGGTCTTGTGGATATCAGCGAAGCATCTACAATGAATGATCACAGATTTGACGGCTTCACTGATGAAATAATCACATATGTAAAGAATGGTGACGGCTATATCAGTACAGATTACAGTAAATATGATGAGGATACATTGGCTACCTTTGGCGATGCAACTATTCCTGTAAGATTTGCAATGAATGCTGAAAGCGGAAAATATTATACTGTTACTGCAACTGTTGTAAACACCAGCGAAACAGAAAATGCGGAGATTTCGCTCTTCGGAGAAAACCGGTATATGATTTTATATAACCATATACTTGCACCGGGCGAAAAGCTGACAAAAACCTGGAATGTAAATCTTGTAGGGCAGTATTATAATTCAACAGGTGCATATACAGACAATGCAATTAACGTTGCGGTATCGGGCAAAAATGCAGGTCTTGCTTCGGTTGAAATCAGAAAGCATAGCGAAGCAGGAAAAACTATCTGGCTGATGACTGATTCAACAGGTGATAACTCGTCAGCATCACTTCCGTATTTCGGATTAAGAGGAAAGTGCGGAGTAGGTCAGCTGTTCACAAAGTATTTTAACCCTGAAATTGCAGTAAATAATCAGGGTGAGGGAGGACTTACATCCTCGGACAGAAATCATTTCAACAACATATTGCCGTATCTTAAGGAAGGTGACTATGTTTACGTTCAGTACGGCTTTAACGGAGAATCAAGCGAATCGCTGAAAAAGAATCTTCCGAGATACTATGAGGCGGCACACGAAAAGGGTGCAAAGCTGATTGTGGCAAGTACAACCGAAAGACAGTCATCGAGCTTCTGGGATTCATCGACGTATTCGTGGAATGCAAGTAATGTAGGAATTGCAGCTGCCGGAAAGCAGTATGTAGAAGAAATGCTTGCAGGTGGTGCTGATGATATAGCGTTTGTTGATTTAAATACTGCTGTAAACAACTGGATGAATGAAGAAACGGTCAATATTCAGAATCAGAGAAATCGCCTTGGATTTAGCGATGCAAATCCTAACAGGCTTGCAATGAATTATTATTACGGTTATGACCGTGATTCGGGTGTTGACAGTATTCATATCAATGACGCAGGTGCAGATAATGCCGCAAATCTTGTGATGCAGGAAATCAAAAAGACAGTTGCATCAGGTGGAGTGCAGGCAGAAGTGTTAAGAGAGCTTACACAGAATGCACCGGATTCAAAGCCATATACAATTTCAGATGAAATAGTTGCAAAGGGTTGGGTTCCTAATGACAGTTATCCGTATCCGCTCCCGAACGATGTGACATATGAATATCCGACGATGGTTACGGCGGTTGATATTACAGATAATTCACCGACATCAATAAAGGTAATGGTGCAGGGAAATATGCAGTATTACGCACAGGGTGCAGTTGATATTTTAGATGCTGACAAAAATGTTATTAAGACATTCTATTCAACATCAACAGATATAAACCCGCTTATCAATCACATTGACAATACAGCGTGCAAGTACGGTGAAATTTATACTATGTACTTTGATGGTATAACAATCGGAGAAGGCGAGAGTATAAGAGTATACACAGTAGCACTTCCGAGTGATGCAGAAGAACCGACGGATGAAAGATATTCATCATATTATATTCCTGATGAAACTGAAGCTGTTCTTCTTTATGAGGACTTTGCAGACGGAATAGAGGGCTGGAATGAAGGCGGAAGTGCATTGAAGGAAACTGCTGCGGTTAATAAGGACGGCAAGGCGGCAATAAAGCTTTCGGAAAACGGTTCGGGAACATATAACGTTTGCCGACGTTTTGACAATAATGCAGAAGCTGACAATGGTATAGTGAAACTCAGCTTTATGATTAGCTATGCCTACGGTAATTTCACATTAAAGCTTACACCTGCAACAAAGACAGGTTCTTATGTGGAGGGAATGAAGGCAATTAATGTTATTGACGGAGTATTGTCATTTGAGGACGGAACAGAGATAGGAAAGATAAAGTCAAACAAATGGACAAATGTAACTTGCTATTATGACCTTATAAACGCAACCGAAACAGCATCTGTTGCAGGAGGAACACCTGTTACAGTTAATATCAGTAAACTGAATTCGGAAAAGGTTGATGATGTAAGTAATGCCATTCCGTTCAGAGGCTTTGCGGTTGCATATATGGCAACGGGTTCGACAATTCCGTCATATTCATTTGAAACATATCTTGCAGAGGTTACGGTGGAGAGTGTGAAGTGTGATATTCAAACATACACAATTACGGCGGCTCCTTCAGAAGGCTGTGAGGGCTTCGGTACAGTTAATGGCAGTGGTGAATATAATATCAATGAAAGTATTGAGCTCAGTGCAAAGGCTATGGACGGATATGAATTTGCAGGCTGGTACGATAAGGAGGGAAATGAGCTTGCAAAGAGCAGCGTTTATACATTAAGAGTAAGAAATGATAAAGAAATTTATGCTAAGTTTAATGAGGAGATTATTGATCCGAATGTGACCAAGTGGAATTTTATGACATTTGATGCTGATGGTGCCATAACAGCAACAGAGGCAACTGATGTTGATTATAACGGACTTACACTTCATGTAAATAGCGGTGACTCAATCAGTGCAGACGGACTTTACTGGAATGCACCGGGAGGTACAAAATCAGACGCAACCACAGTTGTATCCAACAACAGATATATAGAATTCATACCGGAAAAATCAGGTACAATAAGCATTACCTATAAAGGCTCAAGACCGAGCAGTAAGAACTATCCGAGAATGTATGTCTCATGTGGTGACAGCACAGCGTGTATGACAAAGGATGCAAATGACTTACAGCTTGAGGCGAATAAGGCATATGATAATAAAGCAGGCGACAACCAGTATGCTACAATGACCGCTGAGCTTACTGCCGGAAATCATTATTATATCTGGGGCTATTATTATAATCAGTCCAAAGCAAACTTTACTGTTTCAGAGATAAAATACGATACAACTAATGCTCAATAAGACCTTAAAAGCGAACTGCAAAATGCAGTTCGCTTTTAGTTTACTTATGTGTGCTATAACGTCTTCTGTATTCAGACGGAGTACAACCGATTTCTTTTTTGAACAGTCTTATGAAATATTCGTAGCAGTCAAAGCCGCTGTTGAATGCAATTGATTTGATTGTTGAATTGCGGTTTTTTAACCACATACAGGCATTTTTTAATTTGAGATTATAGATGTAATGCTTTGGAGTGGTATTATAGCTTTGTTTGTAGATTTTGAATATGTAGCTTTCGGACACATCAAATAGATTTGTAATGTCCTCAATGCTGTTTATAAATCTGTAATTTGTATCAACATACTGCATAATAAGCTGTGACTTGGATAATGGCTTTTCTTCGGTCGGCAATACAGAATCTACACTTCTTCCTGCTGCTTTATTCAGTATATCCATTAAATATACCAAAACAGCGAAATTATCGGGAGCATTTAAGACGAAAGAGTCTGATATGTTTTTTATTTGCTTAAATTCACTTTCCGTAAGGCTGATGACGTGTCTGCTGAAACATTCAAGAAGCCGTACTTTTGAATGCTTTGTGAAATAGAAATCAAGAAAACGGTCGAGGAATTTTATACACATACCGGAAAATGGAGTATTTCCTCTGCTGGTATGTGGAACGTTTTTCTCAAAAAGAACTGCATCGTATTTTACTGTTGTATAATCCTGATTATCAATAGTGACTATTCTTTCACCACTTTCGAGAATATATATTTCATATGAATCGTGATAGTGTATATATGGCATAGTCCAGCCAAAGTCATATACTTCCTGAGATATTGAAAAATTTTCGGTTACAAAGCGACGCTTTGCTTTCATAACATATCCTTTCTGTGTCAAAGATTGCTTTATTGGTATTATAATATATCAAACCAAAAAAATCAATAGAATCAATAAAACAGATTGATAAATTTACATAAATCGACATTATTATACTTAATTGAGTATTCAGAAGGAGATTGATGTGAAATAATAATATCCTGACTATTTATTATATCATAATATTTTAAAGGGACACTGACAATCAGTGTCCCTTTAAAGGTTTCAAATTTCATATACATCACAAAGCGGCTCCTGTAAGCTACTCCAGATGTATATTTTTGTATTAGTGTCTGCTGAAACTGTAATATCACAAGGGATATTATAAATAAAAGCAGAATCCTTAGTTGCCTGTCCGGAAGAATAAATCCTTGTGTCAGTTATGGTATCTCCCGAATAAGTAACTGCGTACACATAAAAGTTCTTAACCGACGTGGAAATGGTAAGCGATGAAACCGAATCGTCGTTTCGTGTGAAATCCGTAATGTGTGTCTGCTCATAGGAAAGAACAGGGCCTTGCTCAGTCATATACCATATGTTATTGAAGTCCCAGCCTGTATAGGCTTGAGTATTAACGAGCGAAGCTGAGTCAAGAGCTGTAAGCCCTTCTGTTTCATCTGCCTTTGGTGCTCCGTAATAATAGCAGCCCGTAAGCTTCGGATAAATTTCTGTCACGGGGCTTTTTACAGTTAATCCGCAAAACTCGTTTACTGTCAAAGCTGATGCACTCTCCGGAAGAGTTATTTCTGATGTGGTATAGCAGTTGTCAACTGAAGCAGTAACCTCGGCATAGTCGTGACGGTTCTGATAAATAACTCCGATGAAGCCGCCGATATATGTGGAAGATTTGTCTGCCGTAACGTTAATATCGCCGGATGAATAAGAGTTATATATTTTTCCGTCGATAGCATATCCTATACAACCGCCGGCATAAGTATAGTTACTTGCTTGCGGAGAAACGCTGAGCTTGCCCTTTGCGGCGCAGCGTGATATGCCAAGCTCTCTGTTTGCAGTTATATAATAATTTTTACTGTCCTCAACATAGTTATTGGTCATATATCCGCATACACCACCTGCATACAGTCTTGTTGCATTTTTGGCTGTAATATCTGCTTTTGAAATACAATCCTCAATTACTGCACCGTAAAAATATGCTTTTGTAAATAACGGACTGATATGGTTAAAGCTCGGATCATATGTATAGAAATATTTCAGATTCGCATCACCTGCAATACCGCCTATATACAAGGCTGACGAAACAGAAATATTTTCTCCGATATTGCCGTAAGCAGAGCAATACTTTGCCGCCGCTCCGTTTAAGAGACCGCATATACCGCCAATGTAGGCACCGGATGTTGAAGAAATGCTCATTTCGCAAGAGGCAGATGAGCAATTTACTATCTCAGAGGGAGCATATGCAATTCCTGAGATAAATCCCGAAAGAACAGAATCAGTGCTGTCAGAAGTGATATTTATTTCAACCTCGGGCTTAACATTGCAGTTTTTGATGACGGGCAGATAATCCGCAGGAGCAGGATTACTTGATTTATTGTAATTTCCGCCGTTCATTCCTGCAATACCGCCTGCAGTTGCACTTGCCGCCGCTTTTAAGCTGCTCTTTGTAAGATTAACCGAAAGGTCAGCAAGAGTTGAGCAAGTGTCAATCACTGCTTCGTTTTTGCCTGCAATACCGCCGATAGTGGGTGAGGATTGAGCATTTGCATTTATCTCAATTTCATCCACACTGCAATTATTCAAATCTGAAAAATTAACACCGCATATACCGCCTGCAAAAACAGGTGCCGAAGCAAGATTTGCATCGCTGTATGTATGATTTACGGTTATATCAGATCCCTCATTCACCTTACAATCGGATATATTTTCAATACTTTCGGAGCCGAAGCCGATAATACCTCCGGCATTTATTCCTGAAATGCTTGTAAGAGTTATTTTTGTAGCAGATGTACAGTTTTCAATGTGCGAATCAAAGTCCGTCAGAGCAGTACTTGCAAAGCCCCACAATCCACCTGCATACGGAGGAACGAGGGTATTTACATCAATATTACCCGAAACATTACAATCACTTATCTGAGCAATTCCGCTTCCGGTGATTAATCCTGTGCAGGTGGTGGTTGCGGCTACATAAGCATCGTCATTTTTGATAGTTATATTTCCGCTTATGTTACAGTCAGAAATTGTTGCGTGATTGGAAAAAGCACTCAATAGTCCTGAGAATTGCAGGATTTCTGAGGTGGAAGTGCCGTTATAATCAATATACGCATCGGCAATGTTAAGATTTTTTACTGTACCTAAATGTATCGTTCCGAAAAATCCGAGATAATTGAATTTCTCGTTTGTCATTTTAAAATTACTTATCGTGTGTCCCTGACCGTCAAAAATCCCACGGAAGGAATAATCACGCAGTGCAATCAGATTATCGCCGATATGATAATTATCGTTATAGCCGATTGGCTCCCATTCAATGCCGCCAAGGTCAATGTTGTTTGTAAGCTTGAATATTTTATCCTTAGAATAGTCCGAATCAGAATTTATGTTGTTTCTCAGATTGATTAAATCATTAACGGAAGAAATAGATACCACTTCCATAGCAGATTCATCCGTTTCTGATAAAAACAGCTCTTCGTCCTGCTCTATGGTATACAGCGGTGTATTATCCTCATATATAGTTACACTTTCCTCCATAGCATCAAAATCAGCAAATGCATTGATGCAAAATATCGGCAACAGTGTTAAGCTTAATAATACAGAAAGTATCCTTTTCATAATTAATATCCTTTCAAGTGTAGATATTATCATTATATCACATTCAGTGAATAACTGTCAATAATTAATAAAGGACAAGGCGATAAAACCTTGTCCTTGTGTGATTAAAGTGTCTCGATTGCGGCTCTTTCGATTGGGAAGCCCTTCTTGTAACGCTCAATGAAAGCGTTGAAGCCGTCAACATTTTCTTGTGTCGGAGCGATGCTTACGCCGTTATTGCCTGCGAATACCTTTGAATCAAGATACTGTGCAAGCGTTTCGCCCTCTGCCTTGTTGATCATATATGAAGCAAGCAATGCAATGCCCCACGCACCGCCTTCGCCGGCAGTCTCCATAACAGAAACCGGAGTATTCATTGCAGCGGCAACTACACTCTGACCAACTCTTTCAGTCTTGAATAATCCGCCGTGACCTAAAATTCTGTCAGCACTTACGCCTTCCTCGTTAAAGAGAATATCAAGACCTACCTTCAATGCACCAACTGAGCTGTAAAGGTGAGTTCTCATAAAGTTTGCAAGAGTGAACTTGCTTTCCGGAGTTCTTGCAAATAAAGGACGACCTTCCTCAAAGCCTGTTACGTGCTCACCTGAGAAATAGCAGTAGGAGAGAAGGCCGCCACAATCTGCATCGCCCTCTTCTGCCTTGAAGAAGAGAGTGTTGAATAAATCAGGTGTTGAAATATCAACGCCAATGGCATTTGAAAATTCTCTGAATATATTTACCCACGCATTTATATCTGAGGTACAGTTGTTTGAATGAACCATAGCAACCGGATCACCTACCGGAGTTGTAACAAGGTCGATTTCCGGATATGCCTTTGAAAGTGCCTTTTCAAGTACAATCATAGCAAATACAGACGTTCCTGCCGAAACGTTACCTGTTCTCTGAGCAACCGTATTTGTTGCTGTCATACCTGTTCCTGCATCGCCCTCCGGCGGACAAAGGGGAGTACCCTCCTTTAAAGTGCCTGTCGGGTCAAGAAGCTTGGCACCCTTTTCACTAAGTACGCCGGCATCATCGCCTGCAAGGAGTACCTGCGGGAGAATATCACGAAGCTTCCACGGAAGATTTTCAGAAGCGATAAGCTCGTCAAACTTTTCAACCATTGTGCTGTCATAATCCATAACAGTTGAATCAATCGGGAACACACCCGAAGCCTCACCAATACCAAGCACCTTCTTGCCTGTGAGCTGCCAGTGGATGTAGCCTGCGAGAGTTGTGAGGTACTTAATCTGCGGAAGATGCGCCTCCTTATTTAAAATTGCCTGATAAAGATGTGCAATGCTCCATCTCTGCGGAATGTTGAAATTAAAGAGTGAGGTCAGCTTTTCTGATGCCTTTTCTGTAAATGTGTTTCTCCAGGTTCTGAACGGTGTTAAAATATTAGCATCGTCATCAAATACCATATATCCGTGCATCATAGCACTGAAGCCTATTGCACCGAGCTTTTCAATTTTAACTCCGTACTGCCCCATAACGTCAGATGCCATTTTTGCATAGCTGTCCTGAACGCCTGTCCATACATCATCAATTGTGTATGTCCACGTACCGTTTTCGTAACGGTTTTCCCAGTCGTGGCTGCCTGATGCGATAGGTGAATTATCCTCACCGATGAGCACTGCCTTGATTCTTGTTGAGCCAAGCTCAATACCAAGCACTGCCTTGCCGCTTTCGATATATGCTTTTATATCCATATGTATAAATCCTCCTTGAAGGGTAAATTTTTGCATAAGCTAATTATATATTATTTTATTTCAAATGTCAATAAAATAAGTTAAAAATAAGGTTGCAATAGTTAACTTGTGGTGGTATAATTTTAATATAAAGTAAACAGGCGGGTGAGACTATATGAGAAAACAGACAGCAAAGATAAATCAGATTACAGAGGGTGTTATATGGAAACAGCTTCTGATATTCTTTTTCCCGATTGCAATAGGTACATTTTTTCAGCAATTATATAATATGGTTGACACTGTTGTGGTAGGTCAGTTTGTGGGCAAGGAAGCACTTGCGAGTGTGGGCGGCTCAGCGGCACAGGTGGTCAGCTTCATAGTCGGATTTTTTACTGGCTTCACCTCTGGTGCATCTGTGGTGGTTTCACAGGCATTTGGTGCAAAGAACGAGGTAAAGGTACAAAAAGGCTTACATACGGCGTATGCAGTGTCGATTTGTGCGGGAATTGTGATGAGTATAATTGGTATAGCTATTACGGATAAATTCCTTGAACTGATGAATACACCTCAGGAGCTTATGGCTGTTTCGTCGGAGTATCTCAAAATATATTTTATGGGTGTTATATTTGTATTTGTATACAATATGGGCTCAGGTATTTTAAGAGCATCGGGCGATTCGAAAAATCCGTTGTATTACCTGATTTGCTGTTGTATTATAAATATAGTATTGGATCTTCTTTTCGTAATCGTCTTTAAGATGGGTGTAAAGGGTGTTGCAATCGCAACTCTTATTGCACAGGCTGTGAGTGCGGTGCTTGTAACAGTCAGATTACTAAGAACAAAGGGAATGTTAAAGCTTTCTATAAAGAACATTGCCTTTGATAAAAGAAATTTGAAAACACAGCTAAGAATCGGCTTGCCCACAGGCTTTCAGTCGGTACTGTTCGGAATAACAAATATATTGATCCAGGCATTTTTGAATAACTTCGGAACAGATACAATGGCGGCGTGGTCGGCATACGGTAAGCTTGATGCGATATTCTGGCTGATAAACGGTGCGTTCGGAATATCAATTTCAACCTTTGTAGGTCAGAATTACGGAGCAGGCAAATATGACAGAGTGCACAAAAGCACAAAAACCTGCCTGCTGATGGATTTATCCGCCGCACTGATTATGGTAGTAGGAATAACGGTGTTCAGGGACGAGCTGCTAAAAATATTCACAACGGATGAAAATGTCCTTGCAATCGGCTCGGATATGATAAAGTTTATTACACCGTGGTATATGACATATGTATTCATTGAAATCCTTTCGGGAAGCCTCAGAGGAAGAGGAAAGGTTATTGTTCCTACAATTATAACTCTATTCGGAGTATGTGTGCTTAGAATACTGTGGCTTTTTATAGGAATGAGGGTTTCACCTACGCTTGAAGTGCTGATGCTGAGCTATCCGGTGACGTGGGTGGTTACAGCTATTGCGTTTGCTGTTTATTATATTATTGAACGAAGAAATGAGAATCCGGCATAATTTGCGAATCTGGCATAATTTGCCGGATTTTTGCTTGTACCAAAATTATTTTGTTGTCACAATCGTATTAATCTCTGCATAGGATAGAATAAGGAGATGATACCGATGCTGAATGTTTGTATGCGAGGCTGCTCAAAGGCGGCAGGGCTTGCAGCTTTGTCCTTTTGCTTAGGAGTGGTTGCAGGGCTGTTCTTGCCGATAGCGGCAGTTGCGGTTATAGAAACAACACTGCTGATAATAATAGGATATTTATGCTTGTTCAAGTGGAATTGAAGGAGGGATAGGTGTGAAAATAAGAGTGGTAAGACTGCCGAAATGTCTGAGAGGTATGTTCAAGGCGATATTTAAGGTGTGATACATAGAAAGCATAGCTTCGATTCGGGCCGCAAAAGCAGTATCCGAGACTTGAAGCTATGCTTTTTTGCTGTTTATCGGCAGACGCACTTTAGATGGTTTATCTCAGCGGCGGCTCTACAAATGATAAAAGCTTATGGCAATCCCGATTTGCTCAGGGATCTTGGGCTCCAATTGCCCAAAAGCTTTAGCAAACCTGAGTATACATTTATATTATATATAAAAACGCCATAAATGTCAAGATAAGCGGTGAAAATCAGCGCTTTTTCTAATATTTCATTATTGTTACGAAATACCAAAAATCCGCAAATTTACTTGACAAAAACTGCGTTTTTATGGTACAATCTTTTGTATATAAACTAAAATGGAGAGTTATTGCAATGGCAAGAAAAAAGCAGGATTACGGAAATGACAGTATCACAAGCTTAAAAGGCGCAGACCGAGTAAGACTGCGTCCGGCAGTTATTTTCGGTTCGGACGGACTTGAAGGCTGTGAGCATTCATTTTTCGAGATTTTATCAAACTCAATAGACGAAGCACGTGAGGGCTACGGTTCATTGATTGAAGTTACGAGATATATGAACAAGTCTATTGAAGTATGTGACTATGGACGAGGAATTCCGCTTGATTACAACGAAAAAGAAGGAAAATACAACTGGGAGCTTGTTTACTGTGAGCTTTATGCAGGCGGTAAATATGATAACAACAACGGCGGAATGTATGAATACAGCTTAGGCTTAAACGGTCTTGGTGCGTGTGCAACGCAGTATTCATCGGAATTTTTTGATGTTACTGTTTTAAGGGATAAAACAGAATACACCCTTCATTTTGAAAAGGGTGAGCCGGTGGGCGAATTGCAGAAAAGACCTGTAAGAAGTAATCAGACAGGAACAAAGCAACGCTGGAGACCGGATACAGAGGTATTTACTGATATTGATATTTCTTTGGAATTTTTCCAGGATGTATTAAATAAGCAGGCGATGGTAAATGCCGGCTTGAAGTTTGTATTATACAACGAAACCGAAACCGGTATGGAAATGTTTGAATACTTCTATGAAAAGGGTATTTCAGACTACGTTGCTGAAGCAGTAGGCGAAAA
>JAZQHZ010000113.1:0-12193 GCA_045540855.1 Clostridia bacterium | reverse complement strand
GTGTGACTGTTACATGGATGAAACTTTGCTATAAGCTATTGTGTCTTACGGGTAAGAGTATATATGCAGATGAAATAGAAAAATCAGCATATAATGCACTCTACGGTGCGATTAATACTGAAAACAGTACGAACGGTAAGGATACGCTGTTTGATATGTCGTGGTTCAGAGAGGTGCATAAGGTGCATACCGCAAAATACGGTGCACAGCCCTTTGACAGCTATAGTCCTCTGAGGCTTGGAACACGAGGCAGAGCAATCGGCGGTTTCAGACCGATGCGTGATAACAGTGTATACAGCGGTTGCTGTATTGCTATTGGTGCCGCAGGTCTGGCATTGGTGCCACTTGTGTCGGTGATGCGGGATGATGAGGGAATAAAGTTCAATCTTTATCCGAACGGCAGTGTGGAATGTGACGATTTCAGGGCTGATATCAGAAGTGCGTATCCGGTGGACGGAAATGTTGAGATTGTAATTGCTTGTGATACTAATAAAGCAATAAAATTAAGGATTCCGTATTTTTCAAATAAAACCTTAATAGAGGTGAATGGCGAAGCTGCCCAATATACCTTACAGAACGGCTATGCAGTTATTGACCGTAGTTGGAGCAAGGGTGATATAATAAATATTAAATTTGATGTGAATCCCAGAATGTTAAAAGGTATGAAAAATCCGGAGGACAGTGACAGTGAAAAGCATATTGCATTTATGTATGGTCCATTGGTTCTGGCAAGAGATGAGAGGATATCAGCTGTGGGCAATGCAGTAAAGCTTGGTGATGAGCTTTCATTCACACTTGCGGACAAGAGCAATATTGATGCAATGTGTAGAATTGATATTAACACAGGAAAAGAAACTGTAAGAATGATTGACTACGCCTCGGCAGGCAAGGTATGGGGCAAGGCAATGGAAGCGTGGCTCATGGGAGAATAAATATGGATTTTAAGAATGTACCAAAGAAATACAGACCGATTCCGTTCTGGAGCTGGAATGATAAGCTTGACACTGCTGAAACGGCAGAGCAAATCAAAATGATGCACAGGGCAGGAATCGGCGGATTCTTCATGCACGCACGTGGAGGACTGCAGACAGAGTACATGGGCGATGAATGGTTTGATAATGTCAGTGTAGCAATAAACGAAGCAAAAAAGCATGGTATGTATGCGTGGGCATATGACGAAAATGGCTGGCCCAGCGGCTTCGGTAACGGAGCCGTGAATGGTATGGGTGTGGAGTATCAGCAGAAGTATCTGCGTATGGAAAAGGAAAAAACACATACTGACACATATATATGCAAAAGCGGCGAGCATAATTTTTATTATGATATAAACCCGTTTTATGTTGATACGCTTGATAAAAAGATTATTGCTGAGTTTATTAAATTTTCGTATGAGCCGTATTATGAAAAATACAAAAATGAAATTGAGGGCTTTTTTACAGATGAGCCACAGATTTCAAGAGATGGTATTCCGTGGAGCTTTGTGTTTGAGGATGAATATGAAAACCGATACGGCGAAAAGCTTACAGAACATCTTGAAGAACTGTTTTTGCCGGTCGGTGACTATAAAAACACAAGAGTAAAGTTCTGGAAAATGGTAACTGATTTATTCAGTGAAGCATTTATGAAGCAGGTCTATGACTGGTGCAGTGAGAGAGGTTTGAAGCTTACGGGACATCTCGTTCTGGAGGAAACTCTTGAAACACAGCTTACAACCAACGGTGCGTGTATGCCGCATTATGAATATCTGCATATTCCGGGTATGGACTGGCTCGGTAGAGATGTTTTTGAAACGCTTACTCCTATGCAGGTTTCATCGGTTGCACAGCAGTTAGGAAAAGAAAGCGTGCTTTCGGAGACCTTTGCACTATGCGGACATAACGTAAGCTTTGATGAGCTTAAGGGTATGTATGAATGGCAGATGGTACACGGAATAAATCTGCTGTGTCAGCATCTTCAGGGCTATTCTTTAAGAGGAATAAGAAAGCGTGACTATCCGCCGGCGATGTATTATCAGCAACCGTGGTGGTGTGAGTATGATAAATTTAACGATGCAATTTCAAGAGCGGGCATGATACTGAATAGTGGCATAGCAAGTGCGGACGTGCTTGTATTGCATCCGCAGACTACGGCGTGGTCAATGTTTGATAACGGTAAAAACAAAGGGCTTAATGAGCTTAATGAAAAACTGCTTGAGGTTATGCGTATGCTTGAAAGAAAGCATATTTTATATCACTTGGGTGATGAGACTATAATGGAAAGACACGCAAGGGTTGAGGAAGGTCAGCTTGTAATCGGAAAGCAGAAATACAGCTACGTAATTGACCCGGGCTGTGAAATATTATTTGACACCACTGTTAAAATTCTTGATGAATTTAAGTTAAGTGGCGGAAAAGTCATTACAGCAGATGAGCTTGCAGAGAATGATGTGGTTGATAATCCGGATATTACATATACAAAGCGAAGCTTTGATGAATACTGTGTACATTATTTTGTTAATACATCATCGGAGAACGAAAAAGCAGAATTTAAGGTAAGAGGAAAAAAGCTTGATATTTACACAGGCGAGCTTAGTGCATTTTCAGGTAAGTATGAATTTGAACCGTGGGAAAGTTTGATGATAATTGACGATGGCACAACGGGCGAAAAAAGCTCAGTGGTTGCACAAACACTTATAAAACCGGAAGGGAAGTTTAAGGTGCGTAATGCAATGAACTGCCTGACGCTGGATTTTTGTGATTATTATTTTGACGGTAAGCTGCAGGAGAAAAACGGATATGTTTTAAATATCTGTGAACGTGCGAACGAGCTTGGAAAGCCTGTGTCGCTGCATCAGGAATATCGGGTAAACATTGAATATATTCCGGATGAATTGTATCTTGTTTGTGAAACACCGGAAGTGTTTGAAATCAGAGTAAACGGTACAATCATAGATAAGACCGACTGCGGATACTTTGCAGATAAAAGCTTCAGGAAAATTGAAGTGTCACGGTATATGAAGCTTGGTGAAAACATAATTTCCTTTGACTGTGTATTTAAGCAGCAAAAGGAATTTTATGAAAATCTCCAAAAAGCGAAGGCGTTTGAGAGTGAGAAGAACAAGCTTGTGTACGATATGGAGATTGAAGCGATTTATCTTGTGGGCGAGTTTTCCGTAAGAACGGACGGTATGTGGAGCGAACTGTCAAAGAATGCATTAAGATATGAGGGTGGATTTGTTATCAGTGAGCCTAAAGAAGAGATTGAGTTATCACATATAGAACAGCAGGGATTCCCGTTCTTTAGCGGCGAGCTGGAACTTGAGGGTGAGATAAAAATAACGGGTGAAAACCCGGTGCTATGCATTGATAAAAAAGGGATAAATGCCGTAAAAGTAGAGATGGATGGTGAAACGCAAATAATACTTACAGGAAGTAAGCTACCATTAAAAGGACATAGAGGCAGAAAAAAGATTAAGCTGACGCTTATAAATAATCTGAGAAATATGCTCGGCCCGCATCATCTTGCAGAGGGTGAAAGCTATTGGGTATCACCTGCGGAATTTTTCAAGGAGCCCTGCGTTTGGAACGGCGGAAATGCCGTGGATTGGGATAAGAGATATTGTTTTGTGGAAACGGGAATATAAGGAGTGAAATATGAAATACGATATAGCAGCATATGTCTGGCCGGCATATACCGGAGATGAGGACAGAACAAGGATTTTCTGGCAGGAAGGTATGGGTGAGTGGCAGACGGTCAAGAACTCAAAACCGAAAGAAAACGGCTATTTCTGGGACAGAAAACCGCTTTGGGGATATGTGAACGAAGCAGATCCGTATGTAATGGAAATGCAGATAAAAGCTGCAGTTGATCACGGTGTGAACGTGTTCATATATGACTGGTACTGGTACGATAACAGACCGTTTTTGGAGAACTGTTTAAATGACGGATTCTTAAAAGCTTCAAATTGTAATGATATGAAGTTTTATCTGATGTGGGCAAACCATGACGTAAACCACACCTGGGATATACGAAATTCAGACAGCAACGATGCACTGATATGGCAGGGTGCTGTGGGCTATGAGCAGTTTGAGATAATCGGCAAACGTTGGATAGAAAAGTATTTTTCAAGAGAAAATTACTATAAGATAGACGGCAAAGCAGTTTTAAGTATCTACGACTTAAAGAATTTCACAGACGGACTTGGCGGAATGGAAAAAGCTAAGGAGGCAATGGCGTGGCTTGATAGCGAAGCTAAGCGTGCCGGACTTGGCGGTGTTCATTATCAGTACGTTTGTATGGATAAGCTTGTTAATAACATTTCGGGCGTGGATTCACAGCCGGTGAAAATCAGTCCTGAGCTTATCGCAGGAATGGGCTTTGATTCAGTTACGCATTATCAGTATGTACATTTTGCGGATATTGACAGAGACTATTGCGAGATTATGAAGGACATTGTAAAAGAATGGGAAAGAGTGACAAGCGAATATAAGATTGCATACTTCCCGCACGTATCAATCGGCTGGGACAACAATCCGAGATTTAAGGAATTCCGTCCGGGCGTGGTGAAAAATAATCCGCCTTGCGAGTTTGAGAAGGCACTTCTTGCCGCAAAGGAATATGCGGACAAGACAGGACAGAAGGTTATTACAATCAACAGCTGGAATGAATGGACAGAAACAAGCTATTTAGAGCCGGATAATATGTACGGCTACGGATATTTACAGGCTGTTAAGAAGGTGTTTAAATAAGTTTACACGTTGAGCATACGGAAAAACATATACTTTTAATTCATGAAAATTCTCTCCCGAGCCCAAAAGGGTTATAACCGTATGCTCAACTTGTAATATAAAAGCAACAGAATAAGTATCTTTGAGGATGTATGGGGATATTTATACGGATTCAGGATAGGTTATTTGCAGGGCTATAGTAAAATATACGAAGTAGAGGACGTACCGATCAGTTTAGTACTGGAAGAATTCGGAACCGGAGATTCTATGTAGAATCTGCTTGCGAAGTACATAATAACTTTAGCATTAAGACAAAATCTCTCGCTTGAACAGGCAATTGACGTATTTGAAGTCCCGGAAAGATTCAGGGAAGAAGTTCAGAGACGAATCGGATGAATTTGAAAAGGCGGAAGATATGTGTGAAGAGAATGATCCGGATTTGACCTGTGGTCTTACTGATGAAGAACTGACGTATCGTTTTCGGGAGGCGGTACGAATTGAAAATGAAATAAAAAGGATTAAAGAATTACCTATTTCAAAATATGATTTTGAAAAAATGCACCGTATATAGAATATCCGGATGAGAGACGGGTTTATGCGGAAAATACAAAAATGATGGAATTGAGACTTAAAAGAGTTGACAAATGGCAAGAGGTTTGATATATTTTCTATATAAAAATTGAAAGTGGGTGATTATAATGAGTTCACTGGATATATTAAGAGAAATATCAGACACAAACAACGGATTTATATTAATTAAAAATGCTTTGGAGAGAGGAATAACACGTTCGAATCTATCTAAGTTATGTATGCTAAGAATATAAAGTTTGATGACACGTGTAATGCAATTAAGAAATTGATATCATCAACCGATAAATAATAGAATAATATGCCTGCTTCAATTAAAGGAGCAGGCATATTTTTATAGCTGTTGCAAAGGAAGCTTACTGCATCATTGAGCCATAAAGCTTTATACTATAAACTGACGGTTTTGGCAAGTGGTTTATGTATGCGAAATTAAAAAAATGTGAACAAAAAGAAAAATTTAGCTATCTTTATTAAAATTACTTGAATTATTTGCACAAATCTGTTATAATTACAATGCGTAGAAATAGGCATTTTGTTTTGTACACAAAAGAAATTGGTAAATTAACACAGTTGTATTTCGGAAGGAGAGCGGATAAAATGCTTAATAACAAGGTTTTAATAGTTGACGACGATGAGAATATCGTTGAGCTTATAAGAATTAATCTGGTAAAAGAAGGTTTTATGACCTGCAGTGCAAATGACGGCGAAAGAGCAGTGGAGCTTTTTAAGAGTGAGACACCCTCAATCGTGATTCTTGACGTTATGATGCCTAAAATGGACGGCTGGCAGGTATGCCGTGAGATAAGACGTGTAAGCAATACACCGATTATTATGCTTACTGCAAAGGGCGAGACCTTTGATAAGGTTTTAGGACTTGAGCTTGGTGCTGACGATTATATGGTAAAGCCGTTTGAGACGAAGGAGCTTGTTGCAAGAGTTAAGGCGGTATTAAGAAGAAGCGAGACGAAGGAAGCCACACCCGAAGCAGAGGTTGTATTCCCGAAATTGAGAATCAATATCTCAAATTACGAGCTTTATCTTGACGGCGAGCCGATTGAGGTTCCGCCTAAAGAGCTTGAATTACTGTATTTCCTTGCATCGCACCCGAACAAGGTATTCACACGTGACCAGCTTTTAAGCGAGGTATGGAACTTTGACTTCAGCGGCGATTCAAGAACAGTAGATGTGCATATCAAGAGACTGCGTCAGAAGGTAGAAGAGCTTGATGTGAACTGGAAGATTAAAACGGTACACCGTATCGGATATAAATTTGAGGTAAGATAATGGCTTTCAAAAGCATATTTTCAAGAATGTTTGTGACGTATGTCGCAATCATTCTTGTTGTGTTGATGGCAGTCAGCGGAACATTCAGTATCTTTATGTATAACTACACCGTAAACCACCACGTCGAATCCATTATGGAGCTTTCCGAAACGGTGGAGGCAATGACGGTTTCAATGCAGATTGAGGATACTAATGCCCGTGACCGGCGTATATTCAGGCATCAGCTGGATTTATGGTCAAGGATTGTCCACGCAGATATAGTAATGGTAAACAGTGCCGGAAGAATAACGGATTCAAGTGTTGATTTCATTGATGCAGTGCCTGAAAGGCTTGTCATTGAGGTTATGAACGGTAATATTATTGAAACTATAAGCTCATTCGGGAACGAATATGAGTCAAAGGTTCTGACGGTGGGAATACCTATGAGATATAACGGAAATATCGTGGGTGCCACCTTCTTCAATTCAATGCTGCCGAGAATGTATAACACTTTCTGGGATTTATTCTGGCAGTTTTTTGCGTCGTGTACCATTTCGGTATGCTTAGCATGTATATTGGTATATTTACAGGCAAGAAAGCTGTCACGTTCGATAAATGCAATCAATTTTGCGGTGCAGGATATTGCAGCGGGAAATTTCGGAGAACGTGTAAAGGTTACAAGCCGTGATGAGATTGGTCAGCTTGCATCAAGCTTCAATTTTATGGCGGACAGCATAGAGGATCTTGAGAATCAGCGTTCAAGCTTTGTTTCGGATGTCTCGCACGAGCTGAGAACTCCGATGACAAGTATAGCCGGCTTTGTACAGAGTATACTTGACGGAACTGTACCTGAGGATCAGAGAGAAAAATATTTAAAAATTGTCCTTGACGAATCGTTAAGGCTTAAAAAGCTTGTAAGTGATATGCTTGATATGTCAAGAATGTCATCAAGCGAATATCAGCTTACGATTGAGGAATTTGACCTCAATGAGCTTGTAAGGCTTGCGATTGTGGGGCTTTATAATAAGGTGGAGGAGCATAACCTTGAAATCAACTTCAACGGCGACGGTGACGAGGATTTCGACGAGGATTATGAGGAAGAAAAGCTGATGGTAATTGCGGATAAGGACTCAATAATGCGTGTACTTATCAATATTATTGACAATGCCGTAAAATTCAGCTATCCTAATACTACAATAGGAATAAAAACGTGGAAAGCGAATAAGAAGATATATGTAAGCATCGGAAACTACGGAGTAGGAATTGACGGAAGTGACCTTTCAAATATCTTTAATCGTTTTTATAAAACCGACAAATCCCGCAACAAGGTACGTAGCGGTGCCGGACTGGGACTGTCGATGGTAAAGAATATTCTCACGCTTCATAAGCAGAGCATATGGGTGGAAAGTGTAAATGTAAAGGATGGAGAAAACGTAAAATATACAAAGTTCACCTTCACACTTGAGCCGGCTTAAATGGCGTGGAAAAATATATAACACAAAGGAGCAAAACAGTTGAAAACAATTTATTTAACAGGAACAGTAATTGATATGGAGGCAGAGTACGAGGCAATAAAAAACGTCACAATGCCCTTAATTAATGAATATTTGAAGGAGTACGGCGAGGAAGCTGTTTTAGCAGGCTTTGGCGATACCTCGGATGATGAGGGATGCAGAAAAGAGCTTAAAAACTGTTTCAGAGAGCTTAAAAAGGGTGAAACGTATTTCGTGTCACTTTTCGGTGAACGTTACGGTGACGTGCCGGGTACAGATGTAACCGAGGGCTTTCTGGAAAAAGCAGGACTTCACGTTGACGATAACGTAAACGGCAGAAGTGTTATGGAAATCGAGGTGCTTTACGGAGCACTTGCGGATAAGAGCAAGTCACTTTTCTATTTCCGTGAGCCGTTTGTAAAGAAGCAGCTTTCAAATGACGAATACAAGAAGTATTTAAGCGGCTTCGGCGAGGGGAGAAAGGTAAAGAAATTAAAGAATACCGTAAATTCTGTAAGCGGTATTGAAATTCATAACTATACACTTGAAACAGAGGACGGCAAGCCGTCAAAGGCAAGTGCACAGGCACTTGCAAACAGAATTGCAGAGGATTTAAAGCTCTTGATTGCCGCAGATATGAATAAGGCACAGACGGTTGAAGAGGTAAAGAAAGAGGAACCGGTTCAGGCGGCACCTGTTGAGGTGAAACCGATAGAAACTCCGGTATGGGATTCGGTAAAGAACGGTGAAAAATACAATCCGGAGCTGCTTCGTGCCGAGGCACTTGAAATGGGCAAGAGTGCACTTGCACTTGAGCAGACAAATCCCGATGATGCGGGCGATTTGTATGATGAGGCAATGGAGATTTTCCGTCGCATAAAAAAGGATGCGGAGGACAAAAAGAGCTTTGCTGACATTGATGATAAGAAGGCAGAGTTAGTTGCAGACGAATGTATGCGTGATATGGGTATCACATATTTTGCGTATGCAAGAATTGAATTCAATGCAAAGAATTTTGAGGGTGCAGCTGCCTGGGGCAAGCAGTCGCTTGATTCACTTACTGAGTATCAGAAAAAGCATAATGCTTTAAATGTCGTAGTAGATATGGCGAATGTATGGATGCTCGTAGGAGCGGCACTTGCAAATTCGGGCGAGGCAGTTGAAGCAATCAATGCCTTAAGTGCAACAATGTCGTGCTATGATGGACTTTTACACAATAAGAATTTCAAGGCACCGGAGGATTTCACAAAGAGATACCAGTCGGTTGCTCAGCTTGCACATACAATCTGCATCAATGACAAGAGTGGCGAATGTGCGAAGGTATGGCTTAAATTCTGTCAGCAGCAGTCCTTACAGCTCTCAAAAATGGGCGATAATGCGGCGATGATTAACTATGTAAACTTCACAATGGGAGTATGCGAGAATCAGATTTATGGTCAGCAGAACAAGGAGAATATGTATCTCTACCTCAATATGATTCACGAAATTGCACAGCTGTTCTTAAGAGAGCGTAACGAAGCAATGATGAAGGTGCTTGTAGACAAGGGCGTGAAGCTTTTGGAGGTTGCATCGGATGATGAAAAGGTAATTGATATTGTATGCTCAATGCTCACCTTGCAGGCAAATCTGTTCTTTACATCGGGTAAGCAGGAGGAGTCGCTTGCGAACTATGACAAGGTAGTTGAAATGCGTTCGTCATACCGTGACAGTAACGAATGGAGCAAGAAGCTTGTAATTGCGGCAGATAATGCAAGAAGAGCATCGGCGTGCACAGAGCTTGGCAGACTTACAGATGCGGTGAAGGGATATGACGATGCGATTTCAATTCTTAACGGAATTGAAGGAATAAACGAAAATGAAAAGCTTTACGGCGAGCTGGCATCGGCATATATGAACCGTTCGGTAGCACTCGGAAAATCAGGCGATGTTGAGGTTGCACTTGAGTCAATTAAGAAGGCATCGGAGATTGTAGAGGGCAAGAAGCTCACTCAGCCGGGACTTATGGTGATGAGAAGACGAATCCGAAGAATGTATGCAATCGCAAAGGATAAGAATGCATTGCAGATGTACGATCCGGCACTTATGGAGAAAGCAAAGGCAGAGATTGCAAACTTACAGTCGGCAGACGAGCTTATCAAGAAGAACGACTTCCGTGGCGGTGCGTTAAAGATTGAGGCGGCATTAACTGCCTTAAAGGAGCTCAATGTAATAGACATAGTACTTCCGTCAGAGGCGTATACGGGAAATCTCGTGGCGGCAGGCTCAATTTATATGGATAAGCTTCACAACAAGGAAAAAGCGGCAGACTTATTCCGCCAGGCGGCGGCGGTTGCAATGGATATGGAGCGTGACGGCTTGAGACTTAATGAAAACTTAGTCAAGAACTTGAAGGCTCGAATGGATGCGGTTTCTGGAAAAAAGAGTAAATAATGAAGAGAGCCGTTCTGCATTAACAGGACGGCTTTTCTGAAATATGAGGGGTGTATAAAATGAAAAAAATAGTATTGGCTATTTCTTTAGTGAGTCTGTTGACGGTTTCGACTGTCTTTGGAAAGGCAGTGCAAGAAATCAGAGGTGTTATAGTGGATTATACGGTAAACATAGATGGCGGAATATGGAATCGTTCTTTGAAAAATCCGCTGATTTCATATAATGACACTACATATGTATCAATAAGAGATGCAATGGAACGTTTTGATAGAAAAGTGGATTGGGACGGAGAAAATGAAGTAATAAATATAATGGCAAATGATCTTAATGAGATAATTGTAAACAATGAAACGGCAATGCTCATAACCCAAAGCATACTTAAAGAAAATTATTCTGAAAGAATAAATGAGACAACAAAGTATGCACTGGTTTCGATGGATGCAGACCATATAGAATCGGAAAAGATTTTTGTGCTTTATGCGGTGTTTGACGGTGAAGGATATGACGAAGATAAACCAAAAGAAATAGTCGAAAATGCAGACATAAAGATAACATTATCGGCTCGCAATGCCAGAACAGAAATAGAACTGTTAAAATGAAAAAAATATTTTGTTATTATTGAAGCGGAGCGAAATGCTCCGCTTTTTCTGTATAATATTCAAAAAATAATTGACTAAAGGGTGAAAATTTGATATAATGTAAAAAATAGCAAATAGCAGTTTGCAAAATTACAGGAGGTAAAAATATGAAAAAATTAATAATGGCATTGGCGGCATTGATTGCTATGAGTATCTCAATCACTGCTTCAGCATTGACAGACGGTGACTGGGAATACAAGCTGCTCGACAATGAGGTAACTATTACAGGCTACGTAGGCGAGGGTGGCGACGTAGTTATTCCCGAAATGATTTCGGACAGACCGGTAACGGCTATAACGGGAGAAAGAATGTTCAGAAAGGCAGATGTAACTTCTCTTGTTATTCCATCAACTGTAAGAGAAATGGGTAACAGTGTATTTGCCCAAACAAAAAACCTTGAAAAGGTTGCAATCTATGACGGTCTTGAAAAAATTGGATTTGGTTCATTTTCAGGTTGTGAGAAGCTCAAGGAAGTAGTTCTCCCGTCAACCTTAAAGGAAATTGGCATTTCAGCATTCAGAAGCTGTGAGTCATTAGATACCATAAATATTCCGGATGGATTAACTGCAATTGGCGGGCACGCTTTCAGCAGTTGTGGATTGGTTGAGCTGGATTTGAAAAATGTCAGCACACTTGGAGAAATATCATTTGCATATTGCGAGAAGCTTAAAAGTGTTGTCATAGGTGCAGGAACAACCCAAATACCTGCTAATGCGTTTTTAAATTGTACTGCCTTGACAGAGGTTGATATTCCTAATAGTGTTACAGTTATAGACCATTCATTTGAGGGCTGTAAAGCATTGGAGAATATAATTCTGCCTACCTCATTAAAGGAGCTGGGCTGGGCATCATTCAAAGGGTGCGAATCGCTCAGAGAAGTGGTAATACCGTACGGAACAGAAAAAATCGGTGCGGAGGTGTTCGGAAGCTGCCCGAAGCTTCAGGCGGTATATATACCGGACACAGTGACAACGATGTATGCGGCATTTGGCGGTTCATCTGATTGCGTGGTTTATTGTAATTCCGGCTCAACGGCGGCTGAGGTGTGCAAAAAGCAGGAGAAGTCGGATCGGAG
>JAZQHZ010000112.1:0-3745 GCA_045540855.1 Clostridia bacterium | reverse complement strand
ATCAAAAATCTATGCTAATTAATTATGCAATAGAAAGGAGTTGGGATATTTATAATATTTACTGTGATGAGGATTACAGCGGTGCTTATTCAGGAAGTGAAAACACACGTCCGGAATTTAACAGAATGATTGAGGATGCTCAAAGCGGCAAGTTCGATATTGTTTTATGTAAGAGCCAGTCAAGATTCAGCCGTAATATGGAGGTAATAGAGCAGTACATTCACGGGCGGTTTCTGGAGTGGGGAATCAGGTTTGTAAGTATTGTAGACAATGCCGATACAGAAGTGAAGGGCAACAAGAAGTCACGTCAGATAAACAGTCTGATAAATGAATGGTATCTGGAGGATTTGTCGGAGAATATAAAGGCGGTTTTTCGTGATAAGATGAAGCGAGGCGAATATCTGGCGGCATTTCCACCATATGGCTATTCGAAGGATATGAACAATAAAAATCATCTTATTCCACATCCGAAAACAGCGGCGGTAGTACGGCAGATATTTGAATGGCATTCGCAAGGATATGGTGCGTCAAAGATAAGCCGTATGCTTAATGATAAAGAGATTCCCAATCCTCGCAAACAGCAGGAGATAGACGGACTCAGGAAAACGTATTTTTATTTGCCGGAGGAAAAGGGCAGGTGGAGTACGACAACAATAGGTGATATTCTGAATAATCAGGTGTACTGCGGTGATGTGGTGCAACACATAAAAGAAAAGGTCAGCTATAAATCTAAGGTTGTAAGAAGGGTTAATCCGGAAAATCGGATTATTATAAAGGATATGCACGAACCGCTTGTGAGTCGGGAGATGTTTGAGGAAACACAGCAAAGACTTGCAAAGCATCGCAGAGCAACGGGAACGGGAAAGGTACATATTTTGTCGGGCAAGGTATATTGCCATTACTGCGGTAAGCCAATGCAGAAAAATCATGCTCAAAGTACAAAGAGTCATATACACTACCTCAGATGCAGAGATAAATACTCATATGCAAAGGAAAAGCAATGTCCTACGCCTAATATCAGAGTTGATACGGTTTTGCAGGCACTTCAGATGCAGCTTATTGAAAAATTCAAGGATATAGCGGTGGATGAAGTTAATGATGAGCAGATTTTGTCAATGATGGCAGGAAGCTCGGATGATACCATGCTTAAAAGGGCGGAGCTTGACGAGCTGAATAAGGAGATAGAGAAGGTGGAAAAAAGCCTTCAGCATCTGTATAATGACAGATTGAATGAGGTTATTTCACTTGAGCAGTATATCAGCTATAATAAAAGCTATAACGAAAAGCTCATAGGGTTAAAAGTTAAGTGGTCAGAGTTGGAAAAAGAGCTATCGGAGGATAAAACGCCAAAATGTGAAAATATAAAAGAAACAGTAAAAGAATTTCTCGAAATGAAGTGCATTGACAGAAAAATAATTGAAAATCTGGTAGATAAGGTAGAATTTGGAGAAATAAACCCGGAAACAGGAAGACCAATTTTAAAAGTCTTCTGGGTGTGGGACTGATTATTGTACTAAGTTAAGTCGATAGATATCGAACCGGTGGCGTTCAACCGTGGTTTTTATTCGGTAGATTTGAAATACTTCTTCCGTATTCGTCTTGCGGTGTTTACGGGTGTAGGAAAGCCGTGCGAGGTGGAAGGTCTGGCAACCTTTAATAAGAAAGTAATTCTCTTTGGTTCGGAAGGCAATGCAAAGATTTTTGAGAGTAAATACAAAGAAGATGCATTCGATCCGCAGTTGTGGAGAAAAACCAACCTGCCCCATGCAGTAGTAGAGACTGCAGACTGCATTTTGTTTGGTATAATATGTGTTTTTTTGGTGATGAATTGCTGAGGTTTTGTGCTTTTACACATTTTTACAGTTGAACACTTGATTTTTTTTGGCGGTAGTGATATAATGATTATATATAGATGTAATATGATTGGAAGTGGACTAATGCAAAGAAAAATATGGCTCTCATCACCGTGTATGTGTGGTGAAGAACAGAAGTATGTGCAGGAAGCGTTTGATACAAACTGGGTGGCACCTTTAGGAACTAATGTTACCGAATTTGAAAACGAAATGAAGGCATATTTAGATATAAAGGGTGCAGTTGCGATGAGTGCCGGAACAGCAGCGATACATATGGCTTTAAGGGCATTGGGAGTGACAAACGGTGATGTTGTTTTTTGTCAGTCAATGACATTCAGTGCAAGTGCTAATCCTATTATATACCAGAATGCAACGCCTGTTTTTATTGATAGTGAGCCGGATACCTGGAATATGAGCCCGGTAGCTTTAAGGCGTGCTTTTGAAAAGTATCCGAACCCTAAGGCAGTTATATTGGTGCATCTGTATGGTACGCCGGCAAAGATGGACGAGATTATGAAAATCTGTGCGGAGCATAATGTACTGATAGTAGAGGATGCGGCAGAGGCTTTGGGAGCCGAATACAATGGAAAGAAGCTTGGAACGTTTGGTAATTATGGAATTTTATCGTTTAACGGAAATAAAATTATAACTACTTCCGGAGGCGGAATGCTTGTAGGTAATAATGAAGATAGGCTTAAGACTGTTTTGAAATGGATAACGCAGTCAAGAGAACCGGCAAGATGGTATCAGCATGAGGAGCTGGGATATAACTATCGTATGAGTAATGTCGTGGCCGGCATTGGTAGAGGGCAAATGACAGTTCTTGAAGAACATGTGGAACAGAAGAGGAATATATACAATAAATATAAGCAGGCTTTTGAAGGATTGCCTATAACGATGCAGCCGTATGAAGAGGGCACAAAGCCGAATCATTGGCTTAGTGCGATGACTATTGATGAGGGATGTGATGTTGATCCGTTTACTATAATGGATAAGCTTGCGGAGGAAAATGTAGAATCACGACCGATTTGGAAACCGATGCATATGCAGCCCTTCTATAAGGATTGTGACTATTTTGCACATAATGAAGATGGCTCAAGTGTGTGCGAGGATATATTCAAAAGAGGCTTGTGTTTACCGAGTGATTTCTATCCGCAGATGACTCCGGAGGAGCATGACGAGATTATTAGAATAATCAAGGAGATGTTCTGATGTATAGAAAGTACATAAAAAGACCGATGGATTTCATGCTATCGCTTATTGCGATAGTATGTTTATCGCCGATAGTGCTGGTTACAGCAATACTGGTAAAAATAAAGCTGGGAAGTCCGGTTCTGTTTGCTCAAGAGAGACCGGGCAAGAATGAGAAAATATTCAAGATGTATAAATTCCGTTCTATGACGGATGAACGTGACGAGAACGGTGAGCTTTTGCCGGATGAGGTGAGATTGACTAAGTTTGGCAAGCTGTTAAGAAAAACGAGTCTTGATGAGCTACCAGAGCTGTTTTGTATTTTAAAAGGTGATATGAGCATTATTGGGCCGAGACCGTTGTTAGTGAAATATCTTGGAAGATACAATGAGCATCAGAAAAGACGTCACGAAGTGCGTCCGGGTCTGAGTGGGCTTGCTCAGGTGAACGGCAGAAATGCTATAAACTGGGAAGAAAAGTTTGATTACGATGTAAAGTATGTGGAGAATATTACTTTTATAGGTGATGTAAAGATTATTTTACAGACTATTTGGAAGGCATTTGTAAAAGAGGAAGGTATTAGTGCCGAAGGTCAGGCGACTATGAGTGAGTTTATGGGCACTGAAGCTGAAGTTGAATGATATGAATAAGAAGGTTATTATTATAGGCGCCAGTGGTTACGGTAAGGTGGTTGCGGATAT
>JAZQHZ010000111.1:0-4183 GCA_045540855.1 Clostridia bacterium | reverse complement strand
CATAACAATAAGCACTGCATAAGCAGGGGACAAAGTCCCGATGCACTGCAATAACAACTCCCCGATAAACCCAAAGTTGAATTGCAAACAATTCAACTTTCCTTCATTGCACACAACACCAACCGTGCATTCTCCTCGTATACCTCGCTGAGCATACTCATCGGCAGCGGATTTTCGCCCATTCCTATCTCTACCGTAAACCCGCTTTTGCCGAACTCCTTTATAAACCAGTCCTTGCAGCCGCCAAACGCCGCAGTCCCTGTCGGACGACGGACGGCGTAGCCGCTTTCCTTTGCCATTTTCTGTGCCAGCTTAAGCGAATTTGCGGCACACATTCCGTCAAAGTCATAGTAAATTTCTCTGCCCTGCGAATGGAATGCGAGCAGTATATCAAAATTTTCATTCCGTATAAGCTCACATATTGCCCTTGTCTCCGGCTCACTTTCGGGATACTCACCGCCAAATTTCGTGGGTGCACATTTCTCCACCACCATACTCCACTTTGCATCAAAGTTATGATTGATGTCCACTCCTCGTGCGTTGGATTGCCATACCTTGTTGAAGCTGTGGATGCCTACCTTGCTGATCAAGGCACGGTGATACGGATTTGTGATGTCCAGCCCGTGAATTGCAATATCCACTCCGTCGGGATTTACCATCGGCACTATATATAATGAAGTGTTATTAATAATCTCATTTGCATCATATCCGAAGAACTCTGAGTTCGTCATAACGTGAACTATAAGCTCGGCTGTAAACTTCATCAGAAACGCCGCAGTGAGGTATTCAAGCCCGTGAAAGGCTCCTGCAAGCAGTATTTTTTTCTTGCCCTTTCCGATGCGTATGCAGGGAATGTTCTTGTCCATAATGCTTTTTCCTATTGTAAATCCCTCGGCAATGGAATAGTTTTCCATAAGCGATTGAATGTCTTTTGTGAGATGCTGATAATCATAGCACATAAATCCCATCCTTTCCTTAAAATAAGTAGTCCTTGTATTTATATGTGAAATTTTTTGGTAATATTCTGAAAAAAACAGTAAAAAGCCCTTGATTTTTTGTCAATGTTATGGTATAGTTATATTATCTATTAAAATGTTTAAGGAGGAGAGATAAACATGAAAAACTACAAAAAAGTAGTATCAGCCATTGCGGCACTTTCAATGGTTGCAAGTTCAATCGTTATGCCGATGAGTGCTTCGGCATTAACCGGTGCAGGTATTCCTATTACGGTTGAAAACGGCAAAGCGACAGTTGGAAGCAATGATGCAGGTGTTGCGATTGTTGCTACATATGGCGAGGATGGCAGACTTAGTAAGGTTGTAACAAAAGATGTTGCAGCAAATGAGGTGGCAGAGCTTGACGTTGCAGTAGGTGACAAGGTAATGCTCTGGGACGGACTTGGCACAGATAAGCCGTTAGCAGATGCAGTTACAGTAACAGAGGATATGATGATAATACCGAATCCGACAGGTGATTGTGTGGTTACAACATCGCCGGATGTATCGGAATCACCTATACCGACAGAAACACCGACACCGCCGGCAGAGGAAACACCGACACCGACTCCGGCAGGCGATGTTATCGCATCGTGGAAGTTCGACTTCGGTAGTGCAGACGACGTAGCAGAGGGCTACACAGCAGTAACAGCAGACAGAGATTTCATGGTTGCAGGTGACTATGGTTTCTTAGGTCTTTCAACAGAGGATTATAAGATAGGCAACCGTTACGACGGCTTTGGCTTACAGAAGGGACAGAAGATTACACTTGCAGCAGGCGGTGGCACAGGCTTGGCTGACGGTATCGGTTCAGTTGGCGAGGACTCATTCGGCAACGCAGGTGATAAGTTCTATCCGACAAGATTTGCAATGAAGGTTGAGGACGAGACATACTACCGCATCAAGGCGACAGTAACAACTCTTGACCCGACTAAGGATGCAAAGGCTTCACTCTACACAGAGAGAAAGCACCCGATTTATACAGAAAAGACAATCGCAGCAGGCGAGAGCGTAACAAGTGAGTTCACAATCAGAGTAACTCCGATTTATTACGAGAAGTCAACTCCGAAGGGTCAGATTGCCGATGAAATGGTAAACGTAGCAGTTCTCGGTGAAAATACAGCTCTTGCAGCTCTTGAAATTGATCAGGTTGCATCAGCTCCGACTTTATGGGTATTAGGTGACTCAACAGTAACAGACGGTAACTGTAACCTTCCGTTCTGGCCGTTACAGAACTACACAGGCGTAGGTACAGGTCTTACAAAGTATCTCCCGAGTGGCATTGCAATGGTTAACGAAGGCGAGGGTGGTCTTGCAGCAGGCGATAACCTTCACTTCAATATGGTTAAGAACCGTATCCAGGCAGGCGACTATATGTATGTTGAGTACGGTCACAACCACAAGAGTGACGGTGTAGTAGGCTATCTTAACTCATTAAGAAAGTACTATGATGCTTGTCACAGTGTTGGTGCTACTTTAGTAGTAGTAGGTCCGATTGACCGTCATAATGATTCGCAGTATGTTGCAGAAACAAATACATGGAATACAACACTTGGTCACTTCTCAAAGGGTGGTAAGTACTATGTTGACGTATTAAGAACAGGCGGTACAGCAAAGCTTGAAGAATTCTTATCAATTGTAAATGCAAGCGGCGTAGATGCAGCTTATGCATGGGCAGATGAGCTTATCGCAGCAGGCGTAACAGCTGACGGTGTAACAGATGCTACATTCGTTGACTTGAACCAGCCGTCACTTGACTGGCTCTCAACCATAACGGCAAAGGGCACAGTAAACGGCGAGGAAAAGGTAAATGATGCGTCACTTACACACTACTATTTCCAGACAGCATACGGCTCAACCGGTACAGACGGTACACATCCGAACGATACAGGTGCAGAAAATCTTGCATACTTCTTCTTCACAACAGCTGATTTAGCTGCATATCCGGAGTTAGCTCCGCTTATGACAAACTTCGCAGAGGGTGCAACACACGAGGTTCCGACACCGGTATCAGCAGAGGTAATTAACCTCGGTTACCCGGCGAACTCAGCTTGGCCTCAGTACATTCAGCCGCCGGATGACAAGTATCCGATAACAATTAAGAACATTGTTGTAGAAGACGGTGTGGTTGTTAAGGCAGACGTAAGAGTTTCAGCTGCATCAGAAGTTCCGATGACAGCTTACGGTATTATTGTAATTACAGTTAAGGATGCAGAGGGTAACGTTGTAGGTACAATCCAGGCACTTGACCAGGTTGATAACTCAACAGGTGCAGGTCCGCAGACAATCACAAACTTCACAACAGATGTAAAGATTGAAGATGATTATACATATTCAGCAGTGGCATGGCAGGCATTGGATACAGATGCAGGTCTTGTGATTGACCCGGTAAATCAGATATATTCATTTGAATATGTTCCGACTGACGTTGAAGCATATATTCTCACAGGTGAGGATGGCGGCGTTGAGAACTTCTCATACTACGGTGCAACAACTCTCACAGAGACATCAAAGTGGGTATACGGCGGTTCAAGCGGTACAGACTTCACATTAGGTACAGATGCTAACGGCGTGACATATTCAAATATCGTATCAACAGGAAGCGGTAACTCATGGTTCCTTATGCGTCCGCTTGAAAATCTCCAGGATGCAAGCGGTACAGAGGTAGGTACAGGCAACACAGGCAAGTATGTTGTAAGTGCTGATATGATTTATACAAACGGTCAGGGACTTCACTTTGTACTTGCAAAGTCAACAACTCCGAACAAGTCACCGTTCGTAGCAGAGTCATTTGAAATGTTCAGCGTAGGTAATAACGGTGTTGTTACGGCAAACGGTACAGAGGTTGGTACAATTTCAGCAATTGACTGGACAAATGTCAAGTACGTTCTTGATATGGGCACAGGTAAGGCAGAAATTACAGTAGCAGGCAGCGACACAGTTGCTTTCGATGTTCCGTACTATCAGTCATTCACAGCTCCGTCACTTGATACAATGAAGCATTTTGCAATGTCAGGTGACAGAACAACTGCATTTGGTATTAAGATGTCAAACCTCATAGTAGGTAAGATGAGAGCTACAAAGGCTACAACAACACTTGATGTATCAGTAGGTGCAGACTATGCTGATATGGGTAGTGCATACACGTCAGAGGCAGGTGTAACATCAACATCAGTTGCTCCGTCAAC
>JAZQHZ010000110.1:0-20520 GCA_045540855.1 Clostridia bacterium | reverse complement strand
CATCATCAAGGCAGACGTGCAGGGCTCGGTTGAGGCAGTGAAGCAGAGTCTTGAAAAACTTTCAAATGACGAGGTAAGAGTAAGAGCAATCCACGGCGGCGTTGGTGCAATCAACGAGTCAGACGTAATGCTCGCTGATGCGTCAAATGCAATCATCGTAGGCTTCAATGTAAGACCGGACGCAGGTGCTGTAAGTATGTCAGCACAGAAGGATGTAGACATCCGCTTATACAGAGTAATTTACCAGGCTATCGAGGAAATTGAAGCGGCTATGAAGGGTATGCTTGATCCGGAGTACAAGGAGGTTGTACTTGGTTACGCAGATGTAAGACAGGTTATAAGAATTCCGTCAGTAGGAAACATTGCCGGCTGTTATGTAACACAGGGTAAGATTGTAAGAAATGCAGAAATCAGACTTGTACGTGAGGGTATCATCGTTCACGAGGGCAAGATTGATTCATTAAAGCGTTTTAAGGACGATGCAAAGGAAGTTAATGAAAACTTCGAGTGTGGTCTTGGTATTGAGAACTTCAATGACATTAAGGAAGGCGACAGAATTGAGTGCTTTATAATGGAAGAGGTTGCAAGATAATCGTCTGAATAAATTTCCGCATCTCACCATTTTTCAGAACTCGGAGTATCAGCATACGCCGTCGTTCTTCAAAACGGCAATCATCTGCGGCAACAATGTTGTCTGCATTTCTGCGAAAATTTCTTTCAGACTAAAAACAATGAAGAAGGGTTGAAAAATGGCAAGAATTGACAAAATAAACGAAGAAGTAAGACGTGAGCTTGCGAATGTTATCCGTGAGCTTAAGGATTCAAGAATTCCGATGATGACAAGCGTTGTAGCGGTAAGCGTTACAAACGACCTTCGCTATGCAAAGGCATATATTTCAGTAATGGGAAGCGAAGAGGAGCAGAAGAAGGCAATTGAGGGCTTGAAGAGTGCGGCAGGCTATGTCCGCCGCGAGATAGGCAGAAGAGTGCAGCTTCGTGCAACTCCGGAATTTATATTTGAGCTGGATCATTCAATAGAGCACGGTGCATATATTGATTCATTGCTCAAGAAATACAAATAATTATCCATAAGCACATCACAACGGTGTGCTTATGAGAGTATTATATAGAATGAGGAGGTGGTCAGCAATGAACAGAATTATTGAAAAAATCAACTCAGCACAAAGTATTGCAGTTCTCGGACATATAAACGAGGATCCCGATTCAATGGGCTCGTGCTTTGCGTTTGCACATATGCTGCGTAAAATCGGCAAGGCTGTAACGGTGTATGTAAGTGCAGAGCCGGAAAAAAGACTTGCGTTTATGGGCAAGGATTATGTGATATATTCAGGAGATGCAAAGGAATATGACCTGTGTGCAGTGCTTGACTGCGGTGATATAGAACGCCTTGGAGAACGCAGAGCGATTTTCGATAAGGCGAAAAGCACAATATCAATCGACCACCACCACACAAACACATATTTCGCACAGGAAAACTACGTAGACGGTGATGCACCGGCGGCGGCAGAGCTGCTGTGCAGGCTGTTCCGTGAAATGAAATTAACGCTTGACGATGAGGCGGCAAAGCAGCTGTATACCGCACTTTCGTCAGATACAGGCGGCTTCAGATTTTCAAACGTCACACCAGTAACAATGCGTGAAGCGGCAGATTTACTGGAATTTGACTTTGACCACGCAGAGGTTTCAAGGCTGCTTTTCGATTCGGACACCTTTGAGGAAATCCGCTTCAAAGCAGACGTAATGCAGGGAATAAAAACCTATGCTGACGGAAAAATCTGCCTTGTATCGGTTAATGATGAAATGATAAAAAGAAGCGGCATTTCTGAAAAGCAAATTCCGAATGTAGTTGATATTCCCAGACGTGTGGTGGGCTGTGAAATTGCAGTTGCACTGAAAAAGCAGGAGGATGAAATACGTGTAAACCTGCGTTCAAACGGAGATGCGGACGTATCGAAGGTTGCATTGAGGTTTGGCGGCGGCGGTCATATAAAGGCGGCAGGCTGCGGAGTTAAGACGCAGGATATAAAGGAAGCGGAAAGGTTAGTAGTTGAAGCCTGCATTGAGGTGCTTTGATGAACGGAATAATAGTAATAGATAAGCCTAAGGGCAAAAGCTCGCACGATATGGTGAGCTTTATGAGGAGGCTTACAAAAATAAGAAGAATAGGACATACCGGAACGCTTGACCCTATGGCAACGGGTGTATTGCCGCTGTGCATAGGAATTGCGACCAAGGCGGCAGATATGCTTACACTCTCGGACAAGGCATACCGTGCTGAATTTGTACTCGGTAAAACCACCGATACACTGGATGCAGAGGGCGAGATTTTAAGCGAGTGCGAGGTTGAGGTAAGCGAAAGCGAGATACGCACTGTAATAGAAAGCTTTGTAGGCGAAATTGAGCAGGTACCACCTATGTACAGTGCAATTAAGCTTAATGGTAAAAAGCTCTATGAGCTTGCAAGAGAGGGCATAGAGGTAGAAAGAAAGGTACGTCACGTTAAGATTAACTCTATTGATATTATAGAGATTGATATAAATGAAAACCGTGCAGTTATCGAGGTGAGCTGTTCAAAGGGTACATATATCCGTACACTTTGTGATGACATAGGCAAAAAGCTCGGTTGCGGAGCGTATATGACGGCTTTAAGAAGAATTAAAACGGGCTGTTTCACTATTGACGATGCCTATACGATGGATGAAATCGAGAAAATGGCACAGGACGGAGTTCTTGAAGAAAAGCTTAAAAATGCAGACGGACTTTTTATGGAATGCAGCGCTATAACTCTTAATGAGAAGCAGACAAAAAGCATCAAAAACGGTGTTCGTATGTCGTGGCGAGGCAAGGCGGAGGGTGAAATGCTCCGTTTATACGATAACGAGGGCAAATTCCTTTGCATATCGCAGATTGAGGACGGACGCCTGAAGCTTGTTAAGAGCTTTTGGCAGTAAATAGAATTGATATGGAAATATTTAAGGAAAATCTGCCGTTACCTTATGAAGGAACGGTAGTGGCATTGGGAAACTTTGACGGACTGCATATTGCACATATGCAGATTATCCGCAACGGAATCCGATATGCCAGGGAGCATGGCTTAAAGGCAGGAGTACTGCTGTTTGAGCAGAATACAAAAAATTTCACCGAACGAAAAAGAGTAGAGCTTATAACACCGAACAGTGCAAAGCTTGAGCTGCTTGAACGTGAAAATGTGGATTTTGTGGTGATGAGACGCTTCACAAAAGAGGTTATGTCAAAATCACCGGAAGCCTTTGTGGAATTTCTTGTAGACAAGCTCAATGTAAAGGCGGTATGCTGCGGTTATAATTACAGCTTTGGCTATATGGCGGCAGGAAGGGTTGACACGTTGAGATTCCTTTGTCAGCGTTACGGTGTAGAAGTACTTGTCACAGATCAGGTGTGCATTGACGAAACTGTTGTATCATCAACGCAAATCCGAAAGTGCATAATAGACGGTGATATGGAAATGACAGAGGAAATGCTCGGAAGGCGTTTCTGTGTTGAAGGTCCGGTTGTGAAGGGCTTTCAGAACGGAAGAAAGCTTGGCTTCCCGACTGCAAACGTATGCTATGACGAAGCAATGGCAATTCCTAAAGAGGGAGTCTATGCCGGAATTACATATGTAAACGGCAAAAGATTAAAAAGTGTTATAAACGTAGGAAACAATCCTACCTTCGGAGCAGATAAGGTAACAATAGAGAGCCATATATTGGACTATAACGAGAACTTATACGGCGAATATATCAGAGTATCATTTGCAAAAAGACTGCGTGGCGAAATAAAATTTGACAGCTTAGCTGAACTGAAACAGCAGATAAATGAAGATGCTCAATTGGTAAGAGTAATGGACTTATAAAGGAGAGAGAAAGATGTTTACAAGTATTATTTTAGCGGCAGGTATGGGTACAAGAATGAAGTCTCAGATGCCTAAGGTAGTGCATAAGGTATGCGGCAAGGAGCTTTGTAAGTGGGTAATTGATGAATCGAAAAAAGCTGGTGCACAGAAGGTTGTAACAATCATCGGCCACAAGGCAGATATGGTAAGACCTATAATTGAGGACGAGACGGAAATTGCAATCCAGGCAGAGCAGAAGGGAACAGGTCATGCAGTAATGCAGGCGGTTGATTTCATCCGTAATTATGATGGCTATGTAGTAATCTTAAACGGAGACACTCCGCTCATTCAGGCTCAGACTGTTTCGAAAGCTATTGAATATCACAAGGAAAGCGGCAATCAGGCAACTGTTATCACAGCAATTTTAGACGATGCAACAGGCTACGGCAGAATTGTAAGAAATGCAGACGGAAACGTTATTAAGATAGTTGAGCAGAAGGATGCAAGCGAGGAAGAAAAGAAGATTAACGAAATCAATTCGGGAATGTATGTGTTTGATGCACAGAGCCTCGTGTATGCTTTAGGCAAGCTCACTCCGAACAATGCACAGGGCGAGTATTACTTAACAGACACTCTTGAAATTCTTCTTGAAACAGGCAAGAAAATCGGTGCATATGCAATCGAGGACAATGATGAAATCAGAGGAATAAATAACCGTATCCAGCTTAGCGAAGCGGAAGAAATTATGCGTAACAGAATTAACCGCCGTCATATGACAGAGGGTGTTACATTTATAAACCCGTCAGCGACATATATTGAAGCGGACGTTGTAATCGGTGCTGATTCAATCATAGGTCCGAATGTTGAGTTGAAGGGCAAGACGGTTATCGGTGAAAAATGTGTAATCGGTCAGGGCTCAAGAATAGAGAATGCTGAGATAGGCAACAATGTTGAGGTTATGAGCTCGGTTGTACTTGACAGTAAAATCGGTGATAACACAAACGTAGGCCCGTTTGCCTATGTAAGACCTAACTGTATAGTAGGCGAGAAGGTAAAGGTCGGAGATTTTGTTGAGATTAAGAACTCAAGAATTGATGACGGAACAAAGATTTCACACCTTACATATATTGGTGACAGTGATGTCGGCAAGAATGTAAACTTCGGTTGCGGAACAGTTACCTGCAACTATGACGGAAAGAATAAGTTCCGTTCAGAAATCGGCGACGATTGCTTTATCGGCTGTAACACAAACCTTGTTTCACCGGTGAAGGTGGGCGACCGCTCATACATTGCAGCAGGCTCAACAATCACAGAGGATATTCCGGAAGGAAGCCTGTCAATCGCAAGAACACGTCAGACCAACAAAGAGGGCTGGGCAGACGAGCATAAGAAGTATTAATTGTAAATTCAAAGAAGCTGTTGCGGATGCAACAGCTTCTTAGTTTTATACTATATTAATTAATCTCTCCACATTTCCGCCATACATTTCCTTGCGGTGGATTGTCATAAATCCCTTTTTGAAGCCGTCGCAGTATTTTTCCATTGCCTCGGCAACCGTCTCGGGCTTTAAGTTATAGCTGCTTCCTACGCTTATAACCATTTCAAGGGTAAGTACACCGTTGATATCTGAAACTTCCTTCATTTCAAAAATATGCGGTCTTATATCGCTGTCCTTTATTCCGCTCTTGGTCTTTTTAGGTACGATAAGCTCCTTGTTCGCCATAAACGCATCAATGTCAGCCTTACCCTCGTGCTCTATTTCAACAACGTATAAAGCCTTGTCAATCTGCGTTATGTCAATTTCCTTGGCGTTCAATTTAAAACAGCTGTATACTTTGAATCCCGGTGGAAATGCTTGGTTTAAAATCTCAACAATTTCACGTGGCTTATAGCCATCCTCAAAGCCGACCTTCATAAATTCGCTTTCAGACGTTACTCCAACCGACAACGGCTGTGCAATTGTCATCACCGGATGCGGATTAAAGCCCTGCGAGAATATGAACTGCAAATCAGTTCGTCTCACAGTTCTGTGAAAGCAACGCATAAAATCAAGGTGAGAAATGTATTTCACACGGTCATCACGACCGTATTTCAAAATATAATTACTCATTGCACTCACCTCGCTTTTCCATACAAACGCCGGTCTTGAACGAAGTAATTCCGCAGCCTGCACACTTCTCACGACAGTGCGGAGTAGTAATTGCCTGCTTTGCCTTTTCGTTTTCTCTTATGAAGAATTCCTTTGTAACACCGATATCAATGTGATCCCAGGGCAGAACCTCTTCATATGAACGCTCTCTTGCGGAATAGAAATCCGGGTCGATGCCTGTTTCATCAAAGGCTTGCATCCACTTTTCAAAGTCAAAGTAATCGCACCAGCCGTCAAACTTACAGCCCTTCTCAACTGCACGGATAATAACCTCGCACAAGCGTCTGTCACCACGTGCAAACACGCCCTCAAGATAGCTTGTTTTGTTATCGTGATAGTTGTATTTTATACGTCTTGATTTTATTGCATCCTTTAAAGTGTTCTGCTTTTCTATAAGCTCATCACGTGAATTCTGACCAACCCACTGGAATGCAGTAAACGGCTTTGGAACAAAGCTTGATGTGCTGACTGTGATATTGATATTCTTTGCACGCTCTTCCTTCGGAATATCAAAATAAACGTCAAGCACACGCTGAGCCAGGTCAGCAATACCAACCACATCCTCAGTTGTTTCAAACGGCAGACCAATCATAAAATACAGTTTAACGTTAGTCCAACCGCCCTCAAAAAGAAGCTTGGTTGATTTTAAAATATTTTCTTCAGTGATGTTTTTATTGATAACATCACGCATTCGCTGAGTGCCTGCTTCGGGAGCAAAGGTGATGCCGGTCTTTCGAACCTTCTGCACCTTTTCCATAAGCTCAAGCGAGAAATTGTCAATTCTTAAAGAGGGAAGAGAAAGACCTATTTTCTTCTTTTCCGTAATATCAAGAAGCCCGTCCGTCAGTTCGGGTAAGCCGCTGAAATCGCTTGTTGAAAGTGATGACAGAGAAATCTCGTCATAGCCGCTGCAGGAAAGAAGAGTATCTGCAAGTCCTAATAAATTATCAGGCTTTCTCTCACGCAGTGGACGGTAAATATATCCCGCCTGACAGAAGCGACAGCCTCTTAAACAGCCACGCATAACCTCAAGCATAACTCTGTCGTGTACCACGTCGCCATACGGCACAATGATTGTGTCGGGTGCGTAGCAGGCGTTGAAATCCGCCATAATACGCTTGCGGATAGTTTTCGGAGCATTTTCATTATTAGGAGTAATACTCTTTATTGTATTATCTTCGTTATACTCAATATCGTAGAATGAGGGAACATAGATGCCCTCAATTTTTGCGATGGCTTCAAGATAATCCTGCTTGTTTTTCTTGCCGCTCTTTTTCCATTTTACATACTCATCGGTAATCTCGTGAATGGTTTCCTCGCCCTCGCCGAGCATTACAAAATCGAAAATATCAGCAACCGGCTCGCAGTTATATGCACAGGGACCGCCTGCACAGATAATCGGACAGCTTTCGTCACGATCCTTTGCCAATACCGGAATATCTGCCATTTTAAGCATATGCACGATATTTGAATATGAAAGCTCGTATTGCAGTGTGAAGCCCAAAATATCAAAATGAGTCACCTCATCGCCCGATTCCAGGGCAAAAAGCTTCATACCGTGCTTGTTCATTTCCTCCTCCATATCAGTCCACGGAGTGAAAACACGCTCGCACCACGTATCCTTACGTGTGTTTAAGGTATGATATAAAATCTTTAAGCCCAGGTGAGACATTGCAATCTCATAGGTGTCAGGGAAGCAGAAGCCCCATCTTACGTCTACCTCAGCTGCATTTTTCATAACGGCGTTAAGCTCGCCGCCGGTGTATCGGGTAGGCTTTGTAACGCCCGATAAAATCTTATCTCTTGTTGTTATCATTCTGTTATGTCATCCTTGCTCTTTTTCTTTGAAATAAGTCCGTTTACCTTGTCAATAGTTCCCGGAATCATATCAATTATTTTATCAACAGGCGATGAATTGCCGTTCATAGTGATAAGACGCACATTTCCGTTGTTAATCACAAGAAATGCCTCAGCCTTAATGCTTGCACCGCCACCGATGCCGCCGGCAAAGCTGCCTTCCTTGTTCACGTTCTTAGCCTCGAAATCGCTTCCGCCGCCGCCAAATCCCATTGAAACCTTGGTTATGGGAACAATAATTGTTCCGTCACCGGTAGTTATAGGCTCACCGATTACTGAGCTTGCACTGAAAGAGGTAGCCATATTTGCGATTGCTCCTTCGAGCATATCCTTAACCTTGTTACTCATAATTTATATTCCTTTCCTGAATTTCCTCATAAGCCATAATGCCTTCAGGGCAAGCCCTAAAGCAATAAAAACCAATCTTAATATAGTAAAAATATTTGTGTACACCTTGATGTAAACTCCACCCTTAACTATCCTTGTGTTCCAGTCCGGGTCAATGGAAACAGAAAATTGCTTTAAAAGCCTGTGTCGGTCAAGGAGAGCAAGCAGGTTATAAATAAATCCGTTCGCCGCACCGACTGCCATTCCTGTAACCATCGGGTCATCTGTTCCTATTCGTGTTTCAAAGGTGAAATTTTCAACCTTAACGGTCTTTTTTACAAGAAACCCTAACAGCTTAAATATATCGTCCTTAAGCTCACGGACTAAATAATATATCAGCTTGACTGTCAGTGTTTTCTCTTTTTCTTCTGCCTTTTCTTCTGTTACCTTTTCAACCTTTTCCTTTTTCTCCTTAGGTGGAGAGGGAAGAATGGTTTTTCTGATAAAGAGATATTCCAACTGCAATTCCAACCCTTCAAGCTTATCCTCGAAGGCGAGCGAAAAATGCACGCTTATCTTTATCAGTGAAAGTATCAGAAGAACAGCTAAAATACAAATTAAAACAAGCATTACTCGTCCTCGCTGTTTTCAACCTCATCAAGTGTAATCTGATTCGGGTCAACCTCCGGGTTTATATCAAGCCCGATTTGCTTAAAATCAATTTCGGGCAAATCGGAGGGAGTTGAAATACCAAAGCATCTTAAAAATGTGTTTGTCGTCTTATAAAGAATAGGGCGTCCCGGTGCATCAAGTCTGCCGCACTCGTCGATTAAGCCACGTTCATACAGTCTGTTCACACATCCGTCAGAATTTACGCCTCTGATTTTTTCTATCATACCCCTTGTAATGGGCTGTTTATACGCAATGATTGCAAGTGCCTCCATTGCGGCGTTTGATAACGGCTGATTTCTCTGCTCGCCTAAAATCTCCTGGATATATGCGTAATATTCCGGACGTGAGCAAATCTGATAGCCCTCGTTAATGTCTATTATATTAAAGCCTCGCTTATTTTCGTCATACTCTGCCTTCAACTCTGCAACTGCCTCATTGATACAGGCAATATCGGTATCAAGCACTACCGCAAGCTTAGCTGCCTTAACCGGCTCACCTGCGGCAAAGAGTATGCCCTCAATAGCATATTTAATGTTGTTCATCTATATCTCCTTTAACATTTTCGGTTGTAAGAATAAAATCCTTCTCGTCCTCGTTATATGTAGCAAAAAGTCGGTTTGCCTTAATCATTTCAAGCACTGCAAGGAAGGTTGCAATCATTTCGGGCTTGGAATCCTCTTCAAGGAAGAGTGATCTGAATTCAAGCCGCTTTTTCTTATAAATCCGCTTGCAGATTTTTTCAACCATATCATCTACGCTGACCTTCTCACGTCCGACGATTCCCGAAAAGGCACGCTTCTGCGGCTTCTCCTTGCGGATTTTTCTCTGCATTATGGAATTGAAGGCATCAAGCAAGGCACTGATATCGTGCTGGCGGTCGTATTCGGGGATAGGGAACTTAATTTTTTCCTCATCACGGAACACCATAAACCGGGATGAAAACTCGCTCTTTCTCAGCTCAAGCGAAGCCTCCTTGAATTTCTGATACTCGGCAAGTCTTTGTGCAAGCTCTTCGCGGGGATCCTCTTCGTCATCGTCCTCGGGCTTTGGTAAAAGCAGCTTTGATTTGATGTATAAAAGCTGTGCCGCCATAACGATGAATTCGCCCGTATTGTCAAGCATTGATTCTTCTATATTTTCTATTGCTTTGAGGTACTGGTCTGTGATTTCCACAATCGGAATATCATAGATGCTGACCTTGTTTTTCTGAATAAGTGTCAGAAGCAAGTCCAGAGGTCCCTCAAAGCTTTCAAGCTTGTATTTGATTTCTTCCATTATATCACCATTTGTACGAATAAATTTAATAAATTTAAAATACCATTCAACACAAAGTCAACTCCTGTGCCGATAATACTTCCGAAAGCTCCTGTAAGTGACAGAAACATTATAAGAAACATACTGTAACGCTCGTATCGGAGCATTGTGTAATATGCTCTGTTGGAAAGGAATATACCCAATACCTTTGAGCCGTCAAGCGGCGGGATAGGGATAAGGTTAAACACCATAAAGCACAGGCTTCTTACTGCAAAGCTTACGGTTATAAATTCAATAGCTGTATATACAGTCTCATTGATTCCGGTTTTTGAATTCAGTACGAAGAATACGGCATATACTAAAAGGCTAATAAATGCCATAATAAGATTTGCCAGAGGCCCCGCAAGTGCAGTCAGGGCAGTGCCTTTCTTTACGTTCTTGTAGTATCTCGGATTTATTCCCACGGGCTTCGCCCAGCCGAAGCCTGTTATTATCATAAGTACAGTACCCACAGGGTCAAGATGAGCAAGCGGGTTTAAAGTAAGTCTGCCCTCATATCTCGGAGTAGGGTCACCGAGCTTTGTAGATACCCACGCATGAGCAAGCTCGTGGCCCGTAAGGGCGATAAGTGTGATTGCTGCATTTAACAGTAGCAATAAAGGATTAAAGCTTCCTATACTAAACATATCAGTCTCCATTCAGTCTCATAGTTATACATCATATATTATACTACATTTTATGGAAATGTTCAAGGGGTAAATTTAAATTTTATGTTAAGTTATTATGATTTTTTATGTCGGATGTTGACGGGGCAGAGGAGCTGTGATATAATAGTCGGGTGCAGTTTGGTAAGGCACAAATGTAATACAGTAATACGGTAGGAGGTACCAACTATGGAAAGAAAAGGAAATTTGATGTCATTCAGACCTGATATCAAGGTCGTTGACGCAACAATCAGAGACGGAGGCTTAGTAAACAGCTTCTTCTTTGACGACGAGTTTGTAAAGGCACTTTACAAGGCAAACGTAAAAGCAGGCGTGGACTATATGGAGTTCGGATACAAGGCTTCAAGAGAGCAGTTTGACGAAACGAAATTCGGCAAGTGGAAGTTCTGTAAAGAAGAGGATATCCGCTCAATAGTAGGTGAAAATGATACAGACCTGAAAATCTGTGTTATGGCAGATGTAGGAAGAACAGATTTCAAGCACGACATTATTCCGAAGTCGGAAAGTGTTATTGATATGATAAGAATTGCAACCTACATTCATCAGATGCCTGCGGCGCTCGAAATGATTGAATACTGCCACGAAATGGGCTATGAAACAAGCTGTAACGTTATGGCGGTTTCAACTGCGAAGGAAAGAGATATAGATATGGCTTTAGAGCTTTTAGGCAACAGCAATGTTGATGTAATCTACCTTGTAGACAGCTACGGCTCATTATACCCGGAGCAGATTCACGAGCTTTCATACGAATACCTTGAAAAAGCAAAGAAATACGGTAAAACAATCGGAATACACGCACATAACAATCAGCAGCTTGCATTTGCAAATACCATTGAATCGGCAGCACTTGGCGTAAGCTACCTTGATGCCACAATGATGGGTATGGGCAGAGGTGCAGGTAACTGTGCAATGGAAGCACTTCTGGGATTCTTAAGAAATCCGAAGTTCAAGATTCTTCCGGTGCTCAGCTTTGTACGTGACTATATGCTTCCGCTGAAGCAGTCTGGTCTTGTATGGGGCTATGATATTCCGTATCTGGTAACAGGAATTTTAAATGTACATCCTCGTACGGCAATTACGGCAGTAAACGAAAATGACACAGATTACCCGGAATTCTACAAGGCTACATGGGACAGAGAAGCGTAATGTACGCAGTAACAGTAGCACAAAGCAGTTCAAAAGACGTTTTAAACGTTTTTTGAACTGCTTTTATTTTTGGTTAAAAGTCATAGAAATCGCATATCTAAGGGAAAAAGTGGATATTATTAATGAATTTCACTATTACTTTTGGCAAAAAACAGGAATATTTGAACGAAAAAAACACGAATTTTTGTAAAAAATGTATTGCAAAATTGTGGACAATGTGTTAAAATGTAATTAGTAAAAATCTACAAAACATTTTATGGGTATTTGTGAATTGTTGATTATTTTGCTCTAACTCTAAAAGGGGTACCCCTTTTAATGCAATACTTTGTATTGCATTACTTTGATTTGAGCGATAAAACAAGTCGCATATCCAGACAAAATTTTTTGAACAAGGGAGAGTATGTATGAAAACTGAAGCAGCATTGTCAACAGCGACAAAAAGAAAAAAAGGCTTTATGTACTATCTGAAGCGTGACTGGCAGTTATATGTATTATTGCTGATGCCGGTAGCATTAGTGGTAATATTCAAGTATTTACCGATGCTTGGATTGTCAATAGCCTTTATGGACTACAATCCGATAAGGGGCTTTTCGGGTTCGGAGTTTGTAGGAATGGAGGTATTCCAGAAGGTATTTACAAGCCAGAACTTCTATAAAGCCTTGAAGAACACACTATTGCTTAATATTCTCGATTTACTGTGCGGATTCCCTGCTCCGATTATATTGGCAATATGTATTAACGAAATCAAGTGTAAGTGGTATAAGAAATGCACACAGACAATTCTCTATCTTCCGCACTTCTTATCAACAGTAATTGTAGCAGGTCTTGCATATCAGTTATTTGCACCGGATTCGGGATTTGTAAACGTATTTATAAGAAATCTTGGTGGAGAAACAGTTCCGTTCCTTATCGAAAGCACGCACTGGGTAGTTTCATATGTACTTATCGGTGTATGGCAGGGTATGGGATGGGGAACCATCATTTATCTTGCTGCTATCACAGGTATTGATGCAGAGCTTTATGAGGCTGCAACAGTTGACGGTGCAGGCAGATGGAGAAAAATCTGGAACATCACATTACCGTCAATCCGTGGTACAATTATCACAATGCTTATTATGAGCTTAGGTAGAATTATGGGCGGCTCATTCGACAGACCGTATACATTATCAAATCCGATGGTAACGGACGTATCAGAGACAATCGCCGTATTCGTATATCAGCAGGGTTTAAGAAATATGCAGTACAGCTTATCAACTGCCGTTGGCTTATTCCAGTCGGTTGTCGGTGTAATACTCGTATTTATTGCAGACCGTATTGCTAAGCTCTTTGGCGAAAGCGGAATTATATAAAAGGAGGGATTTCGAAGATGAAGATAAAGAAAACACCAATTGATATCTTTGCTGATATCTGTATTTATGCAATCGTCGGAATTCTTGCTTTAGCATGTATTATTCCGTTTATCCACGTTGCTGCAAAGTCACTCAGTAGTGACGCTGCAATTTATGCAAACAAGGTATTCATCATTCCTAAGGGAATAAACATACAGGCATATAAGACAGTATTTGGTGATTCATCAATGATGCAGTCATTATGGTTTACGGTAATTCTTACAGTTACATTTACTGTGCTTGGTATGATTACAACAATTTTTGCGGCATTTGTACTTACAAAGTCACGTTTGAAGGGCAGATCATTTTTTGCAATGATGTTCCTTATCACAATGTACTTTGGTGCAGGTATGATTCCGGATTACTTGCTTATGGACACAATAGGATTACTTGATACCTTCTGGGTACTCATTCTTCCGTTGCTGTTCTCGGCATATAATATGATTATTTTAAGAACATTTATGCAGAGCTCAATTCCGGACAGCTTGATTGAAGCAGCAGAGCTTGACGGCTGTGATGACTTCAGAACATTATTCCAGATTGTACTTCCGCTTTCAAAGCCGGTACTTGCTACCCTGGCTCTCTTCTATGCGGTAGGTCGTTGGAACTCGTTCTCAGACGCATTATACTACATACAGAATACAAACCTATATCCGCTTCAGTTAAAGCTTTACAACCTTGTAAATGCTTCAGGTGAAACAAGTGCACTTGCACAGGAGGGCGGCGGTGTTCAGCAGCAGGCTGCCGAGGTTGTTAAGTCAGCAACAATTATGTTTGCAACAATTCCGATTATCATTGTTTATCCGTTCGTACAGAAGTACTTTGTAACAGGTGTAATGGTCGGAGCAGTAAAGGGTTAATTATTTAGTAAAATATAAAATTTTAAGGGAGGTTTCAAAATGAAGCTTAAGAGAATTTTAAGTGCAGCTCTTGCAGGTGCTATGGTGCTTTCAATAGCAGCAGGCTGCGGCGGTAAGAAAACCGCAGGAATTGACATGGACGAGATTATGTCAAGAGAAAATGTAGCAGAGTATGTATATCCGGAGACAGTAGAAATCAAGATTCCGGTATATGACAGAGGTACACCGGGTCAGGCACCGGTAACAGACAACTACTGGACAAAGTATGTTCAGACAGAGTTTGGTGACAAGCACAATATCAAGGTTACATTTATCTCGATTCCGAGAAAGGAAGAGATTACAAAGTTCAACCAGTTATTGGCAGGTAAGGAAGAAAGCCAGCCGGATATCATCTACAACTATGACTATCCGTCAATTGTAGCATTCGCAGATATGGGTGCATTCCAGACACTTGATGTAGAAATGATTAAGAAGTATGCTCCGACATTCTACGAGGATACATTATATATGGATGAATACACATATGTAGACGGTGAGAAGCTCTTCTTATGCGGACGTCGTCCGAATGCATATAACTACGTAGGACTTATGAGAAAAGACTGGCTTGATAAGGCAGGCATTAAGCTTGAGGATATCAGAACAAGAGAAGACGGTCTTAATATGTTAAGAAAGTTCAAGGAGCTTAAGCTTGGCGGCGAGAACACAATTCCTGAGGCTGCATCATTAGGAAATGCAAACTACGGTGCATACGGCTACAGAGAGTTCCCGTTACCGGAGGAGCAGAATGCTCTCTATTCAGATATCACAGTTGCACCGCTCACCTGGGAGCCGGTTAAGCTTGCTTTAAAGGATCAGAACCAGAAGTATAACGAAGGTCTTATCAGCCCGGAATGGTATCTTGATAAGGACGGTTCAAAGGCTAAGGAAGCATTCATTTCAGGTAGATCAGCATCATACGGCGTATACTTAACAAAGAATCCGGATATCATCAGCCAGTTAAAGCAGAACTGTCCGGAGGCAGAGGTTGTAGTCATGCCGGCACAGGTTGACAGCTATTTCGGTCACCCGGGTCCGGGCAGACGTGATAACCCGTTCGGTTTAGTAACAGGCATCAACGCAAACTGTGAGCATCCGGAAGCAGTGCTTATGTACTTCGAGTGGCTCAACAACCACATCTTTGAGATGCAGAACGGTATCGAAGGCGTTACATACAATATGAACGGCGAAATTCCGGTACTTGTTGACGGTTATGAGGGCGAAGAGAGACTTAACTACAATGCAAATAAGGATATGTGGTGTCTCGTAATCGAGGGTAAGGATTTAGGCGATGAAGAGCTCAACGTAAAGGCTCAGGAGGTTACATACGCTCCGGCAGGCTATGAGCACCTTATCAGACAGTCATATGAGAACTACAAGTTTGCAGGTGACTATCTCTACACAGATTACATCCATACAAAGCCGGTATCATCGCTTACACAGCACGCAGGTACATTATTAAGCATCTGGCAGAAGTGGCAGGTTGAGTTAATCAACTGTAAGCCGGAAGAGTTCGATGCATTATATGAGCAGGCTTGTGCAGAGTATCTCGCAGCAGGTTACCAGGAGATACTTGATGAGAAGAAGGCTCTCTACGAGGAGGCAAAGGCAAAGAACGGCGAAAAGAAGATGGAAATGCCGACAGCTCCGGCTACAAAGTCAGCTCCGGTTGTAACACCGTATCCGGCAAACTAATTTCGGATAAGGCTGAGTAATTGCACATAAATAATTCAGACCGGGAAATTCATACAACAAGGGGTTTCCCGGTCTTTTTGTAAAAAAAGAGGAGAGAATTGATGAAAAATAAAAGAATTTTAGCAGCTCTTATGTCAGCAATGATGCTTACAAGTGCGGCTTGTGCAAGTGCATCATCAGTAGGTGACAGCATTAAGCTGGGTGATTTCACTGAATCAGCTGCCGAAACACAAAAGCTTATCGACAACAGACCCGACATTCAGAGAATGGCAGAAAGCTTGGACAGAGGTGTGGTTGCTATAAAGACAGGCAGTGATGTTCTGGTATCGTGGAGATGGCTCGGCACAGAAAGTGCCTCGGTAATGTATAACGTATATAAGGACGGTGTGAAGCTCAATGCAGAGCCGTTAAATGCAACAAACTATGTTGACAATACATATACATCAGGAGCAAAATATTCAGTAACTGCAGTGGTAAACGGCACAGAGGGTGAGAAGAGCAAGGAATTTACAGTGTTTGATATGCCCTATATTGAAATCCCGCTTCAGGCTCCGACAGAGTCAAAGCCGATAAAGGAATCGGAAGAAAAGACAGTAGAAACAAACCTTCCTTATGAGCCGTGTGAATGTACAGTAGCAGATTTAGACGGCGACAAGGAATATGAAATCATTCTCAAGTGGGATCCGAACTATGTAAGAGACGCTTCAAAGGCAGGCTATACAGGAGACTGCGTAATTGATGCGTATGAAATGGACGGAACACTGATGTGGAGAGTGAATATGGGTCCGAACATCCGCTCAGGCCCGCACGATACACAGTTTATGGTGTACGACTTTGATAACGACGGTAAGGCAGAAATGGCGTGCCGTACAGCCGATGGCTCGATTGCCGGTGACGGCACTGTTATAGGCGATGCCGAGGCAGACTGGGCAGCTTTAAACAACGGCAAAAACCTTCAGGGACCGTTATATTTAACAGTATTCAATGGTACAGATGGTACCATAATGGATACAGTTCCGTATGATCCGCAGACTTTGGGAGAGGGTTGGGATCATACGGACTGGGGCGATAGCTCCGGTAACCGTTCAGAGCGCTATTTGGGCGGAATTGCTTGTGTTGATGGTGTTCATACATCATTCCAGATGGCAAGAGGCTACTACTCAGGCAGTGAAGGCCCGTTAAAGGGAAGAACAGTTATCGCATCATATCACATCGAGGATAAGAAGATTGTAAAGGACTGGATTTTCGATACAAAGGAATATGACAACTGGTACAAGGGCAAGGGCAATCACTCAATGTCATCGGCTGATGTAGACTACGACGGTCTTGATGAAATTATCTACGGTGCCTTAGTGTTGGATAATGACGGCACACCGCTTTATGCAACAGAAATGGGACACGGCGATGCACAGCATACAGGCGATTTGATTCCGTCACGTCCGGGACTTGAAACCTATTCAGTTCACGAGTGGAAGGGTGATAAGTATACCTTTGAAATGCGTGATGCAAGAACAGGCGAAATTTTACTTGGCGAACACGTTGAATTAGATAACGGCAGGGGCTGTGCGGCAGACATTGACCCGTCACATCCGGGCTCAGAGTCGTGGTCACTTGCACAGAAGTTAGTAGCTGCTGACGGTACTGTTTTATCAACTTCATACTCATTACCGACAAACTTTGCAATCTGGTGGGACGGTGATCTCGGCAGAGAGCTTCAGGATGAAAACAGAATCAGTAAGTATAATCCGCAAAAGGTTGCTTCAGAGGTAATCTTTATGGCAGAGGATTGTACATCAGTTAATGCCGGCAAGGCAAACCCGGCATTAACTGCAGACATCTTCGGTGACTGGAGAGAGGAAACAATCTATCCGACAGAGGATTTCAAGGCGTTGAGAATCTTTATGACAACAGAGCCGACAAATTACAGAATCCCGACTCTTATGCACGATACGTTATACAGAAATCAGGTTGCAACTCAGCAGGTATGCTATAATCAGCCGACACACGTAGGCTTTGCTTTAGGATACGACACAACTCAGATTCCTGTACCGCAGATTTACACAGTAGAAAACGGTACAGAGGTAAGAAATCCGGATTTAGCACAGAAGGCGTGGACAATTGACACACTCAAAACTCAGCAGGTTGTTGAGCTTGTAATAGGCAGTGAAAATGCAAGAGTAAACGGCAAGACAACAAAGATTCCATATGTCGTTCCGTATATCAACGAGAACGACAGAACAATGGTTCCGTTGAGATTTATTGCTGAGTCATTAGGCTGCACAGTTGGTTATGATGCTGATACAAGAGGTATCACAATAACAAACGGCGAAAGAGAAATCAAAATGACAGTGGAGCAGAACGCATACACTGTAAACGGCGAAGCAAAGGAAATGGATACGGTTCCGACAATCAAGAACGACACAACCTTAGTACCGATAAGAGCAATCGCAGAGGGCTTTGGTAAGGAAGTAGGATATAGCGTCGGTGTAGTAGTGATTGCTGATAAGGTAGATATGCCGGATGTTGAGACAGTCAAGGCAGTAATCGAAGCAGCAAAGCCGGAGGAGGCAAAGGAGTACAACACATGGAACAAGCGTGCCGAGACTCCGACAGTAACTGCAACGGTCAATGAAGACACTGCAATGAACGTCGCAGATAAAGACTTCACAACTACATGGAAGTGTGAAAAGGATCAGTCAATCACATTGGATACGACAAGAGGCGGCAGTCTTACAATGGCAGGCTTTACATTTGCAGACAGCAAGCCGCACAATGTAAAGATTGAGTGCTCGGGCAACGGCAAGGACTGGACAGTATTAAACGAAAGCTTCTGCTTCGTAGGAAATGCAAACGAAAAGCTTGAATACATAATCGGTATCACCAAGTACGTAGGAATGATGAGATTTACTTGCCTTGATGATTACGGAATGGAAGTAAGCGAAATTGCTTTGATTGAAGTGGATTAATGGTACACTTTCGTGTACCGGTCAGATTGCAGAAAAAATACAGAAGAGTATGAAAAAGCAGCCCTTCGATTTACGTATATGAACTTGAAAAAGCCGGTAAGGTGGAAAGTAAAAAATGGGCTGTTACCTGCAATATGCTATTATAATCTGAAGAAAACGTATAATAAACAAAATGGTCACATCGCAGTTAATGCGAGTGACCATTTCGTTTACAGTCTGAGAGGAGACTATATAAGTTTCCTCTGTGTTTTTATACAATCCGGATAATTGTTTATTTTGTTGTCTTCTTAGCAGCTGTCTTTGTAGCTGTCTTTGTAGCTGTCTTTGTTGTTGTCTTCTTAGCTGCAGTTGTCTTTGTCTCAGCCTTCTTAGCTGTTGTCTTAGCAGCTGTCTTAGTCTCAGCCTTAACCTCAGCCGGAGCCTCAGCCTTCTTAGCAGCTGTCTTTGTCTCTGCCTTAGCAGTTGTCTTTTCAGCAGTTGCCTTCTTAGCCGGAGCTTTCTTAGCAGCTGTCTTTTTAACCGGAGCTACAATAGCGTCAGCAACTGACTTAATCTTCTCGAGGTCACCCTTAACTGTAAGGTCACCGTTCTCGATAGCCTTCTCGATTGAAAGCTTGCTGTCTAAAATCTTTGTTAATGCAACTCTTGTTACGTCAACAACAGCGTCATTATCCTTGTAATCATACGGCTCAACTGCGAGTACGTTACTTCTAACCTCAGCGTAGAATGTACCGCCGCAATCCTCGTCTGATAATGTGAACTGAATAGCCATATCAGCGAGCTTTGATGAGTCTACGTTTGCGAACTTTTCCTTGAGCTTTTTAAATGCTACTTCATATGTCATAGTTATAATTCCTCCATTTACTCTGGGATGCCTGAAAACATCCATCTTCCGGATTTCGTATAATTACGTGTTACATTATATATTATTTTGTTTTTTGTGTCAATAAATAAAATAACGTTTTTTTTGCCGCAGATATGGGAAAAATTGTAGTTATTTAATAAAAAAGGCTTAAAAATACGTCTGAAACGATGTTTTTGAAGTAAATATCCGAAACAGAACGTAATATTTTTGTGTTTATACGGAAAATAATATAATAGAACAAAATAAGGTAAAAAATTTAAAAAAAGGCTTGACAAAGGGTAGGGGATATGCTATAATATTTCTTGTTGATAAATCAACAGCTGATAAAAAGCATTTGGAGAGATGTCTGAGTGGTTGAAAGAGCCGGTCTTGAAAACCGGTGACGGTTCCGCCGTCCGCGGGTTCGAATCCCGCTCTCTCCTCCATTTTAAATATTAAAATCGGATCATGGAGAAGTACTCAAGAGGCCGAAGAGGCGCCCCTGCTAAGGGTGTAGGTCGGGAAACTGGCGCGAGGGTTCAAATCCCTCCTTCTCCGCTTTTTATTTATAAATACTTTTTATTTTTTTACAATACAATATCTGGAGAGATGTCTGAGTGGTTGAAAGAGCCGGTCTTGAAAACCGGTGACGGTTCCGCCGTCCGCGGGTTCGAATCCCGCTCTCTCCTCCATTTATACAACTTAATACTAAAAATTCGGAGAGATG
>JAZQHZ010000109.1:0-19175 GCA_045540855.1 Clostridia bacterium | reverse complement strand
AGGCTTCTCCTTGAGGAGAGGCTCCGCCGCAGGCGGTGGTGAGGTGTAGGATGCGAAGCATCCGTCGGATTTTCCACCTCATCCGGCACTTCGTGCCACCTTCCCCTCAAGGGGAAGGCAACGCCGCTAAACATTAATTTACCAACAAGGAAAACGAGGTAAACAAATATGAAATTACATTCAAAATCAGATTTTATAAATCTTTGTACCGATATTTTAAACCCTATTAAAAAATTCTACTCACCAAGCTGTGCCTTTATGAATTGCGGCACTCACGGTACCTGGTACGAGGAAATCGGTGCAGGCGTTGAGGGCTTTTCCCGTCCCCTGTGGGCACTTGTTCCGCTGTGGGCTTCGGGACACGAAATCGACGGATTTTCTGAAATATATAAAAATGGTATAACTGCCGGATGTGATCCCGAAAATGAGGAATACTGGGGCGAATATCACGACGGTGACCAGAGGTTTGTTGAAATGGCGGCAATGGCTTACGGTCTGATTTTCTCACCCGAAAAGGTGTGGGAGCCGCTTACAGACACTGCAAAGAACAACTTTGCAAAATGGCTTGGCGGAATAAATCGCTATATGGTCTGGGACAGCAACTGGATTTTCTTCCGTGTGCTTGTTAATATCGCACTCAAAAAAATCGGCAGAGAATACAGCAAAGAAAACCTCGAAAAGGACCTTAGCCGTATCGAGGATTTCTATGTCGGCGAGGGCTGGTATATGGACGGCGTGCAGGGACAGAAGGACTATTATATCCCGTTTGCAATCCATTTTTACAGCCTGATTTACGCAGTGGTTATGGAGAATGAGGACGAGGAGCGCTGCAAGCGTTTCAAGGCACGTGCAGAGGAGTTTGCAAAGCAGTTTATCTACTGGTTCGCCGATGACGGTGCGGCACTTCCCTATGGCCGCTCGCTCACATATCGCTTTGCACAGATTTGCTTCTGGAGTGCGTGTCTGCTTGCCGATATTCACCCGTTTGAAACGGGCGTGATTAAGGGAATTATTGCACGTAATCTGAGCTATTGGTTTGATAACGATGACGTGTTTGATGCAGGTCACGTGCTGACGGTCGGCTATAAATATGCGTCGCTCATTATGGGCGAGCATTACAATGCACCCGGCTCGCCGTACTGGGGTATGAAAACCTTTGCGTTTTTAATGCTCCCGGACGAGCACGAATTCTGGCACTGCGAGGCACTTCCCTTGCCGCAGCTTGATGAGATAAAGACGTTAAAGTGTGCGGATATGGTTGTTGCAAGACGTGAGGGTGAGGTCTTTGCCTACACTGCCGGCACGCATAATAACCTGGGCTGCGGACAGATTCCGGCGAAGTATCTGAAGTTTGCATATTCGACACTTTTCGGATTCAATGTAGCATATTCAAATCTCTCGCTTGACGAAGCGGCACCGGACAATATGCTTGCGTTTGTGGTGGACGGACTTGTTCTCACACGTCGCAGGAATATCAGCTTTAAAATCAATGGGGACACGATAACCACAACGTGGTCACCGATTGCGGGAATTGAAGTTGAGACAACAATTATTCCCACAAAAGAGGGACACGAAAGAATACATAAAATCAAGTCGGATTTTGCGTGCACTGCATATGATTGCGGATTTGCACTGTCGAATGCTGATGAGGCAAAGCTTACAGGCAAGGCAGACGGTGAAAAGTACGTGATGGAAAACGTTGATACGTACAGCACCGTTGCAGTAAAAGGGACACGAAACTGCGAATTCAAGGAAGCAAGACGGGTTTCGGCTGCGGCAAACACTAACCTTCTTCATCCGAGAACAGCAATCCCGGCAGTCGGAGTTGAAATTCCGGTTGGAGAAAGTGAGTTAAGAACAGAAATAACAGCCGGAAGGAGATAAAAATGATTTCAAGAATAAACACCTGCGGCTTGATGGGAATTGACGGGTTTATGGTCAGCGTTGAAACTGACATTGCCAACGGAATGCCCAATTACAGCATTGTAGGGCTTCCCGATACCGCTGTAAAAGAGGCAAAGGAGCGTGTAAATGCGGCTATAAAGAACAGCGGCTTTCCGTTTCCGCCGAAGCGGATAACCGTAAACCTCGCACCGGCGGACACTCACAAGGAGGGCTCGGCATACGATTTACCAATCGCCGTATCGGTTTTGTGTGCATCGGAACAGCTTTTTGCACCAAATATTGAAAGCTCGGTTTTCATCGGAGAGCTTTCATTAAACGGTGAGGTGAACCCGGTTCAGGGCGTGTTGCCGATGGTGATTTCGGCGTATGAAAACGGGTTCAGACGTTTTTATGTCCCTGAGGAAAATGCCAACGAGGCAGCTGTGGTTGACGGCGTAGAAATATATCCCGTAAAATCTCTGGGACACCTTTTCAAGCACCTTTCGGGACACGAAATGATAGAGCAGAGAAAAGTAAATACAGATGATTATTTACGTGCGGCAACAGAAACAATTCTCGATTTCTGCGACGTAAAGGGACAGGAAAGTGTGAAAAGAGCACTTGAAATTGCGGCGGCAGGAAATCACAATGTGTTACTCATAGGAATCCCGGGAACGGGCAAGACAATGCTGGCGAAGCGAATGGGAACAATCCTTCCGGACCTGACGTTTGACGAGGCACTTGAGGTGACAAAAATCCATTCGATAGCCGGAGCATTGAAGAAAAATCAGCCGCTTATAAAGGAGCGTCCGTTCAGAAACCCGCACCATACAATTTCGCCTGCCGGACTTTCGGGCGGCGGAAAAATCCCGAGACCGGGCGAATTATCGCTTGCACACAACGGCGTGCTGTTTTTGGACGAGCTGCCGGAATTCAGACGTGACGTGCTTGAGGTGATGCGACAGCCCTTAGAGGACAGCTCGGTTACGATTTCAAGAGTTAACGCAACGCTGACGTATCCGTGTAACGTGATGCTGATAGCGAGTATGAACCCGTGCCAGTGCGGATATTTGGGCGATAAACGTCACGAATGTACCTGCACGCCGGCATCAATAACGAAGTATCGCAGTCGCATATCGGGACCGCTTTTAGACAGAATTGATATTCAGGTTGAGGTTGAGGCGGTGGATTTTGACAAGCTCAGCTCGATAGAGAAGGGCGAAAGCTCGGCATCAATCAAGGCGAGGGTTGACAAGGCGAGAAAGGTGCAGCTTGAGAGGTATAAGGGAAGGCACATTTATTCCAACTCTCAGCTCGATGCGGGAATGTTAGACGAATTCTGCCGTCTGGGTGACGAGGAGAGGGCGTTGTTAAAGACGGCGTTTGAATCGCTCGGACTCAGCCCAAGAGCACACAGCAAGCTCTTGAAGCTTGCGAGAACAATCGCAGATCTGGGCGGAAGCGAGGATATAAAGACAGAGCATATTGCCGAGGCGATAACGTACAGAAGCCTTGACAGAAAATTTTTCGGATAAGTAAAGCTGCCGGTGAAATCATTTCATCGGCAGTTTATGCATAAAATTTTAATTTTGTAAGAAGTGCTTTTTATTAATTTTGGTTTACAATAAATAGTATGCAAATTGTATAAAGTTTGAAAAATGGCTTGACTTTTCAGTGAAGGTATGGTAATATATATTAGTACTCAATGAGATACAGTTTAATATCGCGGGGTAGAGCAGTTCGGTAGCTCGTCGGGCTCATAACCCGAAGGTCGTTGGTTCAAATCCGGCCCCCGCAACCAGTTAGAAACCCAGTGTTTAAGCCATTTTCGGCAGTTGACACTGGGTTTTAATTTTGTCTGAAATTATGAAAAAGCTGGACAAAAGCTGGACAAGCTTTAAAAAACAGCTATTTTTATTATGTATTTAGGTGTGAAATTCATAAAAACAAAAAGGACACTGCAACAACAATGTCCTCTGAAATACTATTCAAGCATAGAAATATATCTGTTTAATTCTTCCGTTTCATATTCTGCAATCAAATCCGCAAGAGTGCTTATATCTCCGTTTTCAGCATACATATCAAAACAGTCATAGTACTTACGTCTGTCACTGAATTTTATGTTTACGGGCAAATACCCTGCTTTTATCAGCTCTAAATTCAGAATAAGCCGCCCCGTTCTGCCGTTACCGTCAATAAATGGGTGTATGCTCTCAAACTTCAAATGAAGCTCTGAAATGGCTTCTATTATGTGTTTTTCTTCTTTAATGTGTTTGTATTCATTTACAAGCTCTTCCATTTGTACAGGCACAAGATACGGCTGTGGAGGTGTATGAGCCGCCCCCATGATTGTAACAGGTACAGAACGATATACACCCTTGTTCTGAGCATCATTCATAAGTACAAGTGAATGTATATCCTTTATGACACGCTCTGTAAGCTCTGTGTTTTGTTCTGCAAGAGTCATCACATACCCAAAAGCATCTTTATGACCTATTACATCTAAATGCTCCTTGATAGGCTTTTGGGCTATTGTAATACCCTCTTGAAGTATAAGAGCTGTTTCTCTTAAGGTAAGTGTGTTACCCTCTATGGCATTTGAATTGTAAGTGTTGTTTACTATAAATTCATCTCTTAATCTCTGTAACTCTGCTTTGTTAAGCGGTCGTAAAGATTTCAATTTATCTTTTAAACTGTCAACGGTTGAAAAATCCATTAAATCGCTCCTTTCAGTGTTAAAAAACATATTACTTAAAGTTCAGGGAGTCAAATATAGAACGAACAGGTAATTCAGGAACAGGATTTTCTTTACTGCCTAAAGGATAAGGATTGCGAGGATTAGTACCTGTTTCTTTTATCTGCTTGAGTTCTTCTCTTATTGCTTCAACAATATCCTCTTGCATTTTTTGTTGACTCTCTTTTTCGGACGTTATTTTCATATCTTCTGTTCTTCCAACTAAGTAATCCATGCTTACATCAAAATAATCTGCTAAAAGAGCAAGATTAACAAAGGAAGCTTCCTTTTCGCCTCTTTCCCAAGAAGAAACAGCTTGAGGTGTAACACCTATTATTTCACTTAAATTTTCTTGAGTCAGTCTATGTAATCCTCTTAAAAAACTTAATTTATCTTTAAATGCTTCTTTATATGTATTTCTTTTATCTTCCACTATATATGCACCTCACATTGCATCTGTCTAAACTAAAGTAATTATATCACAACTAAAGTTTAAAAGCAATATAAAAATAACCATTTTAGTTAAAATCCTCTCAACTATGTTTTCGTTATTTATACTTTGGTCTGTGGAGTTTTTCACTTCAATACGATATAATACATTACAAGAAAAGACGATAAGGAGGCGAAGCGGAATGAAGCTATTAAAACGCAAAAAGAAAATAGCAGAGGAGAAGTCATTAAATGAAACACCTCAAAAGCCATATCTATCTATAAAAGAATTGGCTAAAGAAACAGGTGTTTCGGAGTACTATATAAGAAACCTCATTTCCGAAGGTAAGATTCCTTATCTTACAGCCGGAAAGAAGTTTCTTATTAACTACAATGGCTTCATGGAGTTCTTAGAAAGCGAGAGCTTAAAGAACTTGAAATAAGTCCTCAAAGTACCCTGATATATCCTCCTTAAAAAATATCCTGATTATATCAAAGAGGACGTATCAGGGACACTATATGTGTGTGAAGATAACACAGTTAAAGAGTGGTGGAAGGTAGTATTCGTATGTGTTTACGGTATATTGATTATATGTCTATCTTTTAATGTTCTTATAGGCATATTCTTTATACTTATTAACTAACTATTTTTCTGCCGCCCTTTTCTACCACTTATGAGGGACACAATATGTGTTGTAGTTAAATAGAGTGTGTGATTATTATATTACTATGTGGGTGTTATATAAGTACAGTTATTATTCTTTATATTGTACTTATTAAATGTTATTTTTGCCGCCGCCCTTTTTCTCCCCTATATAAGCTTAGGCGTTAAAAAATGCGGTGCAGATTTGATTTTTGCAACTTTTCCCTATACATAGTTGCAAAAATTTTAGTCATTGACATACTCCAAAATGTCACCCGGTTGACAGTTAAGTACCTCACATAAAGATGCTATTGCATCAGTAGTAATACTTCTATCTTCTCGTATTCTTTGTAGTGTGCTTTCTGAAATGATTTTCTCTTTACGGATTTTATAAGTGGTTAAACCTTCTTTTTCCATCTTCAAGAGAAGTTTCTTGTATGTTATTTTTCCCACGGTATTCACCTCACCTTGTTTTAGTATAGCAATATTATATCACATACATACACCTTTTTCAATGTACATATTATACATTTTTTAAGGAGCATATTTGTTATACATGACGATTGACATATACACCTTATAAGATGTATAATTATAATAGATTATGAAACGGCAATATACGACACCACACACCACGATACGAAAAATAAAAGTTCATTTAAGGGTGGGGTCTTACGGAGGTCAAACAATGGCAAGTATTTTAGCACGAAAAAATAAAAATGGAGAAATAATCTCATATCAAATACAAGTATATCGAGGTCGTGACTCAAATGACAAAAAGCTCAAGCCATATATCAAGACATGGAAAGTGCCAAAAGGTTGGAGCGATAAACGTATTGAAAAAGAATTAAATCGAATTGCAACAATCTTTGAGGAAGAATGTAAAAAAGGTGTTGTTGCTACTGAAAAACAGACATTTGAACAGTATGCTAAATATGTTATTGACTTAAAGGAAAGAAGTGGAGCTAAACACCGTACTATACATAGATACAAAAAGCTACTGGAACGTATTATAGATGCAGACAACAACGGTATAGGACATTTGAAGCTAAATGACATCAGACCCGAGCACTTAAACAAGTTCTATACTTCTTTAGCACAGGACGGTCAGAACCAACACACTGGCGGCAGCTTAAGTGCTAAAACTATTCTTGAACATCACCGTCTTATATCTACAATATTTTCACAGGCGGTCAAGGAGCAGTTATTGCAGTTTAATACAGCACAAAGAGCAACACCACCCAAAGCCAAGAAAAAAGAAGCAAAGGCTTTTGAGCTTGAAGAAATACAAGCTATTATTGAAGCAGTTGAAAAAGAGCCGTTAAAGTGGAAAGCGTTTGTTTACTTACTCATAGCAACAGGAGCAAGAAAAGGCGAAGTATTAGGCTTACAATGGCAGTCTGTGGACTTTAAAAGTAATCAGTTATACTTATGTAACAATTTGCTTTATTCGTCTGAGAAGGGTGTTTACAGCTCTACATTAAAGACTAATGAGAACAGATATGTTTCTATTCCGGCAGACGTTATGGAGATACTAAAAAAGTGGAAAAGTGAACAGGCAGAGATAAGTTATGCTATGGGTGATGATTGGGAGGAGACTAATTATGTATTCACTCAAAGTAACGGCAAACCAACTCACCCCGATAGTATTTCTTGCTTTTTCAAGCGGTTTGAAAAGAAATATAAATTACCGCACATCAACGCACACAAATTCCGGCACAGTCAAGCGAGCTTGCTTATAAATCAAGGTGTGGATATTGTAACGGTATCAAAGAGATTAGGTCATTCAAAGACATCTACTACAAGCGATATATACGCCCATATTTTAAACAAGGCGGACGAAAGGGCAAGTAATGTATTAACAGACGTTTTAAGCTTTAAAAAGGCATAGGGGCGGTTTTAAGCCGCCCCGTTATTCATCTTCTTCAATATCTTCTTCATCTTTTTTTGCATCGTACAGTGCACCAAGGCAGACCTCATCAAAATACCGAGTATGATTTCTTTTGGTACTGCCACCCTTAATTCTGAACTCATAAATAATATTGTCAGCACCGTCTGATACCTCTCGTGCTAAATTCAAAATTATTTTCTGTGTTATTTCTGAGGATTTATCAAAATAATAAATCAAATCTTCTTTCAAAGGGTTTTCCTCACTGGCAGTCACTACTCCGGCTGTTAAAGTATCAAGAGTAGTACATAGTGCATTTGCAATGTTTACATATGTTTCAAAGCTTCCACGTCTTACACCTGTTTCAATGCAAGCTAAAAAGTTTGTACTTATTCCTACCATTTCTGATAGCTGTTCCTGTGTAAGATGCCGCTTTTTTCTTACGGTCTTTATATTTGAGCCGATTAACTTATAGTCCATTTAAAAATCACCTACTTCCTTATTATTTTATCAAAAAATACCTGTCAATTAAATTGATAGATAGTCAATGTTATATTTTACTTTAATTTGACAAATAATCAAAGTTATGTTATAATTTTTGATAGATAGACAAAGTTCTACAAAATTTTTATATATGGAGGGTAAAAAAATGGGATTGATTAAATGTCCAGAATGTAAAAAGAAAATAAGTGATAAGGTACAGAATTGTCCAAAGTGCGGTTGCCCTATCACCGATGACATCAAAGCAACAGCAATTAAGGTCAACACTGATAAAAAGGAATTGACAAAAGAAGAAAAAGAAAGACTCAAAAAGGCGGTCAAAAGAGCAGAAATTATAGGAGCTTCATTGATAGTTCTATGTGTTATAGCCGTGTTGATATATTATTTTACCAATATAGAAAAAATAAAAATATCAAAGGCACAAGAATATATAAACAATCAACAATATGAAAAAGTAATTGATACTTTAGAAAAGTATAAAGATGATGAAGATGCAAAATCTTTATATGATGAAGCCACATTTATGACTTCTGAAAAAGGTAGATTTTTACTTGATTTTGCGGACGGCTTAGAGGAACGTTGGAGTTTAAATGCCTCAGACCCACAGAATGGTTACAAAATATTAGTCAATGCAGAATTGAATAGATTAAGTAAATATGATAAAGTGACTTTTGACGATGCTGTTTTTAATGAAAAAGCTCATGCATATATTCAAGCATTAAAAACACAGTTATCTGCTATTGACTATTATGTTACCGATTATTCTAAATATAGTGATATGTGGAGTGAAGGTTATTCAGAACGTTCTGTGTTAATTACATATTTTTTAAGTAATTATCCTGTTCCTATAGATGAAAAGTATGCAGATGTAAAATTAGAATTTCAATCTGCCGCAAAAGGAATTGAAGCTCAAGCCGAATTTGATAGTTTGGTTGAGATGATGATACATAAGAATAACTTTATAAATTCAAAATCTTCGTCTTCATGGAAAACGTATGAAATTTCAATTACAAATGAAACTGATAAGACTTTCACTTATTTTGGACTTGATGTAAATTGTTTAGATGCAGAAGGAAAAATATTAGAGCAAAAAAATACAAATCAAATAAATGGGTTTGCCCCAGGACAAACTGCTTCATTTGAATTTAGTACAGACAAAAAGCCTGTTTCTTTCACGTGGAAAGCAGATTATTATATGGAATAAATAATTTATGGAGGATAAAAAAAATGGGATTATTTGAATGTCCAGAGTGTAAAAATCAAATAAGTGATAAGGCAAAATCATGCCCACATTGTGGTTACCCACTACCGGAAACAACACCTGATGAATTTTCACAAACAACCGTGATTGAAAAAATAAAATACATTTTAGAAACATATAAAATAACACCTACGCATATAGCATTTATTATTTCGGGTATCATTTGTATTTGTACAATAGTAAATATATGTATTAGTTCTTCAAGTTCACCTACTGATAGCAAAACTACTAAATATAAATCACAAATAACATCAACCGTTAGCCCCACTTTGAAGCCCACACCAAGAGCGACAGCAGTGCCTACCCCAAAGCCCACTTTAAAACCAACAACAATACCTACACAACCTCCAGCCACCAGTCAGCCAAATACAACCAATAAAAATGCGAATACAAGCGAGGTAAAGAAAACAGCTAACGGAAAAACAATATTACAGAAAGGATATTCTTATACATTCAATAAATTTAAAATATCTTACGAAGGATATAAGCTTTCTACAGATTATGAAGGTAAAAATGTAATTATTGTTGATTTTGGTTTCACTAATTTAGTAAGTGACCCTCGAAGTTTTTCGTGGACAGTTTCAGTAAAATTATTTCAAGACGGTATTCAACTTGAAGATTCATATTTTGCAACTGGATATGAATCAAGTCCGAGTTTAACAGAATTACAGCAAGGAGCTTCATTAACAGTACCAAAAGCATTTGTTTTGAGAAACAAAACCTCACCCATAGATGTAGAAATTACGGATTGGGCTGGTTTAGGTAATCAAGAAGCAAATGCAGTTATTCAATTACAATAGAAAAAGTTGTTATGATGTGTAATATAAAAAAGCTGGACAAAAGCTGGACAAAAGCTGGACAACTAATAAATTACAATAGACAATAATTTATCAAGATACAAAACAGCAACAGTACATAAACATCCGAAAAGTACAGGTTTTAAGCCATTTTTCGTACATACTACAAAACAAAATCAGTCGATAAAAAACGATAAAAAATTTGAAATCGACATCTCATAACCCGAAGGTCGTTGGTTCAAATCCGGCCCCCGCAACTCTGAAAAGCGACTTGTTTTTACAAGTCGCTTTTTCAATGAAATAAATCCTTTCAGGATTTGTGAAATGCGCTTTGTGCGTGAAATACTGCAACGTGAGATATTTCATTAAAACAATAGAATCTAAACCGGAAACCGCTTAAACACTGTGTTTAAGCGGTTTTTTTTGCAATAATTTATCTGCTTGTCAGCCACAGGGTGGCGAAGCTTTAACTGCTTTGCAAAGAAACATCTTCATTTTTGCATAAAAGTTTCGACTTTTTTGGACAATTTTCAAAAAAACTATTGCATCGTACCCTGGGGTACGATGTATAATTATTATAAGATACAATTAAAATATCAATGATTGATTTTATTGAAAGAAGGGATTCAAATGAAAAAGTTTTTCAGTACTCTTTTATGCTTAAGTATGCTTACGGCAGTTGTACCAATTGATGCAACTGCGGCAGAAGGCTCAGACGTAACACCCGAATCCACCAGGAATGCCCTTGAGCTCTTCGGCTTCCCGCTTGACCCGGATTCTTACGACACGCAGGCACTGAAGGCAGGTACGTATCCTGTATCGCCCAAATATGATTTGTATGTCGACAATTACGGCAGTATACAGAAATATACCGGCAGTAAGTATGCCAATGCCAGCAATATTCTTTACACCCGTATGACCGATTCGCCGTCCTCGTTTACAAACAACGAAAATCAACCGTACTCCGTAGTAACAGGATTTTCGGCTTCGGGAACAGGCGTTGAGGATCATATTGCAAAGGCATATTTTCCATACGGCAGAAGCGGTGCCAATATATGTCTTTCCATATACGATGCAAACGGCAACGCCCTTGTGACCGGGTTTGAAACAGGCGGTTTTGTTTCCACAACAGACGAAATTGAAATGTGGGAGGTTGAAGGACTGCTTTCAATAACGGCAGGTGACTTTGACGGTGACGGCGTAGATGAAATCGCCGTTTATACACCAAATAATGCCAGTGAAACCACAAGCGGCAGTGTGCACAGCAATATTTCAGTTGGTATTTTCGACTTTGACAAGGAAAGCAAAAGTATTACAACAAAACAGTATTTAGACCTTCCTTCAAAGTCTGCTCCCGAAGATATATGTGAGTGGGAATACAGCCACAACGGCAGCAGCAAGCAGTTCTACTGTATGCCGTATGTTGCACTCAGTGCAAACGATTTAAATAAGGATAGCATAGACGACCTTTCTGCTATTGTAAACTTCTCAACCTGGTACAGAGGTGCCGGTGAAAATGATACATACACAACAAAAAAGATACTTGACCACAACACTTGCTTTGCATCGGTTCTTGAATCCTACGAAGGAACGCAGGACGGTAATTTAAAGCAGGTTATTAAGCACAGAGTTCTGGCAACAACTCCTCTCTCAGGCGGCTCTGCAAGCGATGCCACCGCAGAACACCGCTACATTCTGCGAAATGCAAACATTACAGTAGGCGATGTTACGCAGGAGGGCAGTCAGGAAATTATAATTGCCGGAAACTATACAAGAGTTGGTGTTAAAAACACATCCGATGACAGCACCAAGGTTGGTTCAAACCGTATGGTGGAGGTAGATGAAAACAGTGCACTTTGTCACATTGTGGGTTACACCTCCTATGACAACCTGAAGAATCACAATACATACGACCTGAATTCCGATTATCACTGGACAATCCAGAACACAGGTAACGACTGGACATACTGGTACAATGAAGACCCGACTGACTCCGGTCCTATTACGACCTCGCTGGCGGCGTTCAAATATTCCGGAACAGGCAAGCCCGATACAATTTTTGTTGGCGGTCAGCTCTTTGCTTTTAACGGCGAAGAGGGCAAGCTTAAGTTCCTGTACAGCTATAATGGCGACGGCAAGCTTTACCACGGTACAAACGGTAAAAAAAGAGAGACCAGTGTAGTATGGATTGGCAAAGCGATTGCCGGAAATTTCTCTAACGACGTATTCGGCAGAGAAGTGCTGGTTTTCCCGTTCTATCTCAAGGTAAGCGGCAAAGAGAAATTCACCTGTAAGCTGCTTACATTCTCCGAGGGAACAGCCAACCAGCATTATGGCGGCACTTCAACTCAGATTTCGCAGACAAGATATGTATTTGAAGATGCCGGACAGAGACTGGTTTCACTGGCACTGCTTGACGGCGGTGGCAAAACCTCTTATATCACATATCCGGGAAATGACACCGAGGTATATTACAGCGATGTTGAGGTACTGTCAATTATGCAGGCACCGCCTGTTTATGAGGAGCTTGAGGACGATGACTATATCGGCAACTCAGCAACAAGCTTTGAAAAATCCGAAAGCACAGGCACCGGCACAACCAACTCCGGCTCGTTTTCAATCGGTCCTGTGGTAGGCTTTGAATACAATGCCAAATTCCTTGGCATTATTCCGTGCGGCGGTGCGGAATATGAATTCAGTATTGTAGGCTCGGTATCGCACGAGAAGAGCACAGAAAAAACCTATTCATATGCTACCGGCTTTGAAACCACCGGCACAACAGATGCTGTAACAGTGTTCACAGTGCCTTATGTGCGTTATAACTGTGAAATATATATGCCGGAATACACACTGCCGACAGAAAGTGACTATAATATCTTGTGTACTTTCAGAGATGAGCTTACTAAAAATCTTGAAAACTGCCTGAAAACAGGCGAAGAACAGATAAACGGCAGCTACGTAAAGGGCTGTGAATATTACGAGTATAAATACTCCTCGTTTGTATCCTCAGATAACTATCAGGAGCAGCTGGGAGTTCTCAAAAAGGTTTCAGACGAAATAAAATTCATTGAAGAAGGTATTGAGACCTTCGGTAAAGGCGGCACAGGCAAGTGGGGCGAAACTGTCGAGGGCAGTGTTTCACCGTATACATACAGTGTTCCGCAGACTCCGTTAATGGCAACGGTTGACGTTGAAACCTATGATTCAATAGCAGAGTTCACACCCGGACTTGAAAAGATTTACGGCAACGTATTTCCGGAGCATTACCGTGCGGGCGATCCTGACACTTATGCAAAGACAGCCGGCGAGCTTAATGCCGACGGCAAGGTTATACAGTCGAAGCAGACAGGCTCACAAACAGACGGATTCCTTACAAACAGCACCTTGTCTGCTCCGGGAACGGCTCAGACACAGACCATATCGGTTGAAGAATCAGAATCCTCGTCAATCGGCTGGGGCCTTGCAATAGAAAACACATCGCTTGCCATAGCCTCTGTTGTGAAGGTCGGCTTCACAGCCTCGCTTGAGCACAGCACCAGCTATGTAACAACCACAACAACCGGCCACGAATATTCAGGCACACAGGTGGCATTACCTGAGTTTGCATCCTCAGATTACGGCTACGACTGGAAGCTTGTTTCGTATAATGCAAAGCTCAACGGCTCAAAGGTACCTGTTGTAGGCTATATTGTAAGAAATGTAAAAACACCTCCGTCAATTGCACAGAACATCAATGTCAAGGACATCACAGAAAGCTCTGCAACAATAGTATGGGAGGACGGCGACAGAGCTGCAGACTACTATAAGCTCAACAGAGTTTATATTGAGAACGGTAAAGAGTTTACGGCAACTGTGGCAACCAATATCACATCGGAAAACGGCAGCTATTCCTATACAGTCAAGAACCTTAAAGATAACGAAACCACTCATTATGTTCTTGAATCGTATATGAACAACGGTCAGCACAGCGTTCCGACACAGGAGAAAATTGTAATCACAACCTTCCCGAAGGACTTCAGTGCTTCAATTGAGGTTTCGGGTATTGACGACAGCGTAATTTATAGAAACGGTAAAGCCTTTAACCTGTTATCAATAGTTAAGGGCAACGAGGGCTATGAAACCTTCTATCAGTGGCAGCTTGATAAGGGCGATGGCTGGAAGGATATCCAGGGACAGAACACAAACGAATTCAAGTTCACTATTTCTCCGATTGACAACGGTAAGAAGGTAAGATGCTCTGCGGTAATCATCATCAGCGGAGATTCGGCTTATACTCTCTATTCAGAGCCTACTGTTATGAATTGTGCAAGGTCTGACGGCGAGTATCAGGTTGACTGGGAAGGCAACAAAATTATCATTACCACAGCAGACGGTAAGGAAAAGGGAAAGGCACTTTTAAGAGTGCGTGACTCGGAAAATAGAGTTATCAAGGTCGTTACGATTAACGGCGAAGCTGATTTAACAGAATATCTGGATAAGGGCTATGATTTAAGACTCTTCATATGGAAAGACAATTTAGAGCCTGAAACACGTCCGTTCGAAGGATAATTGAATTTTTAAAAACCGCTTAAGCCTTGCGTTTGAGCGGTTTTTGAATTGCCTATTTACAGGTTAAGTGTACCAAATAATGTACACTATCCGCCAAATTACCCGGTTTTGCAATAAATTTTGCATAAACAATATTGACGCTAAAGAATTGGAGTGATACAATAGGGTTAAATCAGGTAAGGGAAACGCTTGAAAATGCGGATTCGTTCGCGGCAGTGAGCAAGTCTGTTTTCGTAAACGACATTATCTCTCATACGGATATGGGAAGAATATGTATAGGAGCGGATGAGAGACAAAAAAAGAAAGCCTTATCGCAAAGAGGTCTCGGCAGCTTCGTGCCTGCACATTTGAGCGATTTGGCTTTCTGTAATCCCACTATATCACAAAATCAAATTATTGTCAAATTATTCTGATACAGAAAGTTATTAAGCTCTCAGGGAGTTGAATTAAATGGATATGAGCAAGGTTATTACAGCAAAAAATTGGGACGGTTCGAAAATACAGGTAAAGATGAAGGATTTGCCGGAATGGGCAAGGTGGGATATATACAACCGCAAAAATCAGATACACCCTACACAAAAAGAATTCACCGAAGCGGATTTTCTGCCGAGATAATAACACCGGTTTAAGAAATAAAAGCACTCAAACCGGTGAATGGACGTCACCAATTAACGCCCGTTATGGAATGAATGCTTTTACTGATGCTATTATAACATTAAGAAATTAAAATGTCAATAAAAAAAGGGCGTGTATTTAACACGCCCAACAATATCATTATATCACAACTCATATCAATTGTAAAGTAAAATCTGAAAATCCGGGATAAAATCTGCGTTTTATCCAAAAAAATAAACCAATCTTTTAATAAATTGTCAATTGAAATTCCTTAAAAAGTATGCTACTATATAAGTACAAACAAAGAAGAAAACAAACCAGACTTAAAGAAAGAGGTAACGGTCCAATGAGAATATAACCTTAGACTTTAAATGAAGAAACAACAGTTGATTTGAACGGATTCATTGAAAACACGGCGGTGTAACGCTTTATATAGATTTACAAGAAGGAGAGGCCAAGTTCAAATCAATAAAAAGCTTCATCAGAAAAGTCAGAGAACATAAACCTTTTGCAGCAACAAAAAAATCAGAAAACGAAAAGTGATTCTCCTTAGAGAAAAAAGTGAAAAGAGTGTTTTGGAAGATAAGAAAAAATTGAAGCAAAAGGAATCAACAGAAAGAGAGGTAAACGAAAATGATGTTAGATATCAAGAGTGAACAGAAATGACCCTTAATTGTAGATGTTGGATACAGTTAAGGGTCATTTCTCTTTTTATATGTCCGCCTCGCCGGCGCTTTTTTTATGCCTGTTTTTTGCCTCAATCGCAGAATACACACATCCGCAGTAATCCTGGCGGTACAGGTTGTATTTTTGTGAAAGCTCGCACGAGCGCTTATATCCGCCACGTTTTTTGAAGTCCGAGAACAGATATTTAATTCCATATTCCTCCGAGAGCCTTGCGCCGATTTCGTTGAGCTTTGCCGCATTCTTGTGCGGGCTTATCGAGAGTGTGGTGGAAAAATAGTCAAAGCCGCCGTCCTTTGCCGCTTTTGCCGTTTCTAAAAGCCGCAGCTCGTAGCACTTAAAGCACCGCTCGCCGCTCTCCGGCAGCTCCTCCATACCCTTTACCATCTCAAAAAATCTCTCCGGCTCATACTCCGCACCCACGACCTTCGCCACATCGCCCATCTCGCCCACAAGGCGGCGAAGCTCATCTAAGCGGAACAGATATTCCTTCTCAGGTGAAATATTAGGGTTATAGAAATAAAGAGTAATATCAAAAATCGAGGAAAGGTATTCAAGCACATAGCTTGAACAGGGTGCACAGCACGCCTGCAAAAGCAGCGTCGGCTTGGTTGCCGACGCTTTTATCGCTTCTATTTCCTTGTCTAAAATCAGTTGGTAATTAATTTTATTCATAATCTTTCCCTGAAAATTTTCCCAAGGGCTGAAAGAAATTTTCGCAGGTTGCCGCTTTAAGAAGTGAAGGCGTACGAGGGTACGTCGAACTTCGCAAAAATTCATCACTTTTGCTAAGCAAAAGCCGACTGCGTCGTCCGCCCTTCTTGGCGGTGAGCAATTAAATGCGGAAATTTATTCAGCACTTAATAATTTGTGGTATCAAGTATAATCGTATCCATTCCTGCAAAAATCGGCACATCATACGTTCTCACGCAGTCCGGGAACAGCCTGAACAGCTTATCCAGATTCAACGCCTGCGAAGTTGCCCAGTCACACGCAGTTGCATACTGATGCGTGCCCGGATTTTGCGGGTTCCATAAAATCTTATAGAGAGTATTCTGTCCTGCGTTGATATAGTTCTGGCTTATCCAGCCGGCACCGCCGATAATCGCCTCGGAAACACTCGTCCAGCCGAGGTCATACGCCCTGCGTGAGCCGGAATATTCCGCACTGTTATCAAACGCACCGATTCCGAACATATTATAAACCGTAGTGCCGTTCACCTCAATACCGCGTGCAAGTGCCGACGTTCCGTTACCCGTCTCAAGTATCGCATGTGCCACGAGATATAATTCGGACAAGCCGTGTCTGTTCGCCGCCTCAATGAACGCCTCTGCCTGACCTTCAAGCACACCCTTGCCCTCAAGGTATTCGTTGAGTGCCGATGCACTCACGCCGTTGGGATGTGAGAGGTCTAAGAACTGATATTTATACGCACCCGTGTAATAGCACGACGGATCCATATGGTCACGCACCTCGTCATAGGTTGCATGCTGAACACCGCCATTGATTTTCGGCGGCGGATCGAGTGTCATCTGCAGGTTTACAAGCTCTTCAACCGACTCTCTGTAATATGAATATTTCACACTGCCGTCCACTGCATCTGTGTAATAGATGGTTTCGGGCGGAGTGTAGAGATTTAAGTTGTCCTTTTTCGTGCCCGGTGCAACAGTGAGCTTTATCATATCCTGCACACCGTTGTTTGAGGCAACGTTTATAAACGCCTCACCCTCGCCGATTGCACGTATAAAGCCCGTCTGGCTGACCGTCGCAACCGCAGGATTTGTCGATGTCCATCTGAGTGTCTTATCCTTTGCATTGGTAGGAATCACCGCCGCCGAAACTGCGATGCTTTCGCCCGCCTTAAGGTGCATATCCGCCTTTTGCTCGTTTAAGATATTTACCGATTCGACCTTCACTGCGTAGTTTATAACGTTGACGAAGCACTTCGCACTGAAGCCGCCCTCCTCACTCACCGCATAAATCTCCGTCATACCCGTACTGACCGGGATAACGTAGCCGTTCTCGTTAACCTTTGCAATTTTCTCGTCCTTCGATGACCAGAAAATCTTCTGATTTGACGCATTCGCCGGCGACACCGCCGCAGTGAGAATCTGTCCGGCAGAGCCATTATAGAGATTTATAGTCGTGACAGGCATATACAGGCTTGTAACAGGCTGCAGCACTCTTAAAAGTGCCCTGTCCTCGTAGATTTGTCCGTTGTATTCAAAGCGTGCGATAATTTCCGCCTCGCCCGGCACCGATGCCTCTACAAGTCCGCCTTCGCTTACGGGTGCAACCGCGTCATTAGTGGTTGACCACGTGATTTTCACCTCGTCCTGCAGATATGCCGGATACACCGTTGCACTGTACTGAAAAGCGGCGTGGTCGTCGCTTAAATATATCTCGTCGCTGTGAGTATTAAGAGAAATTCCACCGCGGATTTCTTTGGAAGTGAATGACGGCGGTACATAGAGCCGTTGAGCGAAGTCAATTTCCCTGTGCTCGGATTGAAGGTCGCTGTTATCAAGCGTAACGATGCCCATAATCATAACAAAGACCAGAACAATAACAATATCAATTGCAAAATTTGCAATCTGCCATTTCTGCTTACGGAAATATTTTATCCATTTACTGTCAGTAAGTGAAACCTTAGTTTCACGCAAATCCAGCTTCAAGCCGCCACCTCCTTTTCAAATTCGGAATTCGGAATTCGGAATTCGGAATTATTGAAATTTTTCATCCTTTGGATGAAAAATTATTTTAAATTATTGTTTGTGCGTATAATTAAATTATGGATTGTAGGGGCTGATGCCCTCATCAGCCCGCAAAATTACACCGAATTTGCTCATTGTTATGCCGTTGGCATAACAATGGCGGGACGTTGAGGGCAACGTCCCCTACACCTATCATTCAAATTTGGTAATCCGCTAAACAATAATTTATAAACCAAATCCATATCTTTTAATATTGTAAATCAAAAACAATACATTGTCAAGCGTGACAATGTATTGTTCAAAAAAAATTAAAAAAATTCGTCCCGAAAGGACGAATTTTCAGACTGTAGACAAAATACAGAAAAGTATGGAAAAGCACTTCAATTTGTGATATAATATAAGTATCACAAAGAGAGGTGCTTTTGCTATGTACGAGAAAAGAAACAGAGAAAAAAATCAAGGACAAATTCATATGAT
>JAZQHZ010000108.1:0-5112 GCA_045540855.1 Clostridia bacterium | reverse complement strand
TCAGACCGTCGACAAATTGGTCAGACCACGCATAACGATTAAAGAAAAATATAAAATTAGAAATTTATTTTCTTTTACTAACGACGGGCGTCCCATCGAGGAACGCCCGTCGTTATGCGTTTTTTACGAAAAGAAACTCTAACGTACCACCGTACGCCTACGAGTTCCTTTTCGCAAAATCTGCCCTAATTTCTCGCAGTCTGCCAGCTTGTAGACAGTTTGTCTACAAGCTGAGAGCGATGCAAAAGCATCGCTCTTTTTGAATGTTCATAAAAGCTAAGAGGAGACGGTTAAGACTTTACTTTATTATAACTGCCTCAACAACTGCATCCTTGTAGAGCTTGAGGAAGATTCTGTTGCCCTCATCCTCGTCAAACACTGCGATGTCACCCTTTGAAGCTATTGTTACGTTTGTCTTTGAGCCTGATGTTGTATCAACCTCGTAAATCTTAACTTCGTCTGAAATCTTGTAGTTTACGTTTGAAGTCTCACCGGCAGTTACGTTGATTGAGTCACTGAACTTCTTTGTAACTCTGCCGTATACGATATCTAAGTTATCTGATAACTCCTTTGCAAACTCCGTAGCTCTTGTGTCAATATCCATAAGCACTCTCACGCTTACAATTTCGCCTGCCGCATTTGTCTTGTACTGGATAAGGTCACCTGCCTTTAATGCCTTGTCACCCTTTACAAGTACACCCTCCTCGTTTGTGAATAACACCTTTTCCTCGCCACCGATAAGTGCTGTGAGTCTCTGCACCTGCTCGTCGTTTGAGTTTACTGATGTTGCAACTGACTTTACTACTGCAAGTGCCGCTGTATCGTTAGCTGATACTGATGAGCCTGTAAGCACAATTGCACCTGCGCTGTAACTCTCTGTTACGTCGTATACAATGCCGCTGTATCGCTGCTCGTCCTCAAAGATTGACATATCTGCAATTGCACAGTCTGAATCAGCATCTGTGAGGTCGAATATCACTGTATCCTTGTCAATTCTTACGTTACCTAACTTTGAAGTCTTTTCTGAGTAAATTGCGTTGTCTAAAACGTAGTTCTTTGTGAAGTTGTCTGTATCAATCGCACCGTTTGCTGTGTTGTCATTAGCAGCTGTGATTGTTGTGAGCTTGCCCTCTGCATTTGTTGCGAAGGTTACAAGCTGTGAAACGGTCTTGTTGTCAGCTCTGAAAGCGTTTACTGCATCAGCAGCCTTAACGCCGCTCTTGCCGTTTAATTTCACTCTGTCGTTAGCCTCGATTGTCTTTGTTTCGCCGTCACGTGTGAATACCTTGAAGAATGAAGTTGAAGCATCGTTGTTCACGTACGCACTTAAAAGGTACGCATAGCCTGAGCTGATTTTTGAAGCGTTGTCAACCGCTGCAATTCTGCCGTCACGGTCAAGGTAGAATTTGCCCTCGTGACCTATCTTTAATGTGTCAGTGTAGCTTAATGAAAGCTTGTAGTGCTTGTCGTTTATATAAACGCCATCCTCGTCAACACTTGAAATCTTACCCTCAACGCTGTTTCTTGTTACAACGATGTCGTATAAATCGCCCTCAAGGCTCTTTGCTACTGAAAGAACGTCCCACTCCTTCAGGTCTGACGGCTCAAGTCTGTTTGAGCCTGACCATAAATAGTAGTCAACATTCTCGTCAAGCTTTAATGCAGTGCCTGTGAGCTTGTCAATAATCTTGCCTGATGAGCTTACAGACTCAACTACTATATTCGTAAACTGTGTCACGAACACTATCTCATACTTGCCGTCCTTATTGCCGTCAAGTAAGTTAATCTTACCCTGGACCTTTGATAAATCAAGGTGAGCCTTGTCAAACTCTGCATACTTGCCGTTGTAGATAAGCTTTGCATCTGCGGCTATCTCGGCAGTAGCTGTCTTTTTGTGGTTGTCGTCTGTGAAATACTCAATTGCTACGTTACCGTTCTTTGTTGTAAGCTTTGAGAAGCGGTCTGCAATAATCTCTGATGTTGAGTTTTTGCCCGCAATCGGACGTGCAAGGATGAGTGTATCGCCGCCCTTGTCCTCGTTCTTCACGTAGTAAGTTACATTGAAGCCTAAGAGATTATTGAAATTCTCGGCTGTGTTGTAAGTTACGTTGTCGATTCTTATCTGATTCTTGCCAAGTGAGGCACTGCCGTCGATTGAAGTGCTTTCAACCGCTGTGATGCGTCCCTCTTCCTTTTCTACATTTAAATTATCCTTTAAAAGTGTCTTGTCAGTAACTTCATATGAGCCCTTGTCGCCGAAAGAGGTCTGCTCCATTAAGTTTACCTCAAGTGCATTTGCAGTAAGGAATGCAACATTACCTCTTGTGATTTTCTCGTTAGCACCGCATATAACGTCCTTTGAGAAGCCGTTTGCTGTACCTACGCTCATATATCCCTGCGGATATCCGCCCTTGTTCTCTGCTGCAATCTCATAGCCTGTGGCTCTTGTCATGATAGCCATAGCCTCAGCATATGAAATCGGGTCGTTCGGTCTGAACTTGCCGTCGCCGTCGCCCTCGATAAGCTTTAAGGATGTTGCAACGTTGATATAGCCTGATGCCCAGTGATCTGTATTTACGTCGCTGAAGTGGCTCTGACCCTTGCTTGCTGCTGCGGCACTTTCAAGCCCCATTGCGTGAACTGCCATTTTTGTTACCTCACTTCTGATGATTGTATCATCAAGTCTGAAGGCACCGTTTTCGTCACCGTTCATAATCTTAAGTGCTGCAAGAAGTGCAACCGGCTCTTCAAAACGTGTTCCCAAAACATCTGACGGCAGAGCCGCAAATGCCGGTAAAGAAGCCGCTGTTGAAGCTGCTGCAACAAGTGAACATAATATTCTCTTAAACTTGTTATTCATACTGTTCCTCCTATAAAATCCTATACATTTGCCTTTGTGAGGTTTACATAACTCTGTATCCCTCACAAGTCATATATTACACGAAAATTATTCAAAAATCAAGCGGTATGTTATGGAAATTAATTTGCAATGCGTAATGCGTAATTAATGGTGTTTGCAAATTTACATCAAATAAACAATGATAGGTGTAGGGGCGAACCGTGTTCGCCCGTTTACCCAATATCGGTGGGTATCCCGGGCGAACACGGTTCGCCCCTACAACCAACATTTCAAACACAACATCCCGACAAACCCAAATTTGAAATACAAACAATTGCGCGTCAGCGTAATTGTGAATTATGAATTGAATATATCCGCTATGCTGTGCATACCCATATACAAAGGAGGCTTGAATAATGGCGGGGATATTTATATGTGCGTTTTCATATGTGGCGGCATTGATGGGTGCAGGCTTTGCATCGGGACAAGAGGTAGTAACGTTTTTTGTTGTTTTCGGAAAATGGGGAATGTTGGGAATAGCTGTTTCGGCGGTGCTTATCGGCTTATTCGGAGGTATGATAACCGAATATGCACTGCGAAAAAATCTCGACTACGCAGAAATTGTTCCACAGCTTATGCCCATAGGCTGTGCGAAAGCGGTAGGGGTACTTGCGTTTTTGTATTCAGTTTGCGTAACGGCGGTTATGCTTGCATGCTTCGGAGAGCTGGGCACGATGCTTTTCGGATTGCCGAGAATTTGCGGAGCACTTGCACTTGCCGTTGTGTGCGGATTTCTGCTTATTAAAGGAAACAACACAGCCCTGAAGCTCAACGGTATACTTGGTGCAATGCTTTTTATGCTGTGTGCATCGGTCAGTCTGTATCTGCTGGGCTATCGTGAGCATCAGACCTTTGGGGATATGAATGCGGTAAGGGCAGGAGCATCGGGCACAATATATGCAGGATATAATCTGATAAATGTAGGTGCGGCACTGGCTTTTTCAAGAGTGTTTCTGAAAAAGAAGGGTGACGGAATGCTGAGCGGAATGATTTCGGGACTGATGATATTTATTCTGCTTATGCTGATGTGGGGAATAATAAGCATATATTATGGAAAGATTAATCTTGGTGAAATACCGATGCTTACACTGACTTTGCGTGAAAGTAAGGGGCTCGCGTGGATATATGCGGCAGTTATTGCGGCGGCAGTGCTTACAACGGCACTTTCAAGCGGTATGTGTGCGGTGGAGTATATAAATGGAAGAGCGGGCAGAATTAAGGCAGTAATCGCAGTGATGGGAGCAGGACTTGCACTGAGCGGAGCAGGATTTTCTCAATTGATTGATACGCTTTACCGGTATTGCGGATATCTGGGTATAATAGCGGCATTTTTTCTTATGATAAGAACGGGAAAAATGTTAAAAAGCAGAGAAAAATAGTGTAAATGAAAGATATTATAAAAATCAACAATAAAAAAAGGTCTTTTTTGGATTATTTGCCTATTGAAGTTTTATTTGATATATGTTAGAATAGAAAAGTCGTCAGGATTGAACGATAAAACAAGTCTGCATCGGGATGTAGCGCAGCTTGGTAGCGCATCTGGTTTGGGACCAGAGGGCCGCAGGTTCGAATCCTGTCATCCCGACTTAAAAAATATGGGAGTTTAGCTCAGCTGGGAGAGCATCTGCCTTACAAGCAGAGGGTCACAGGTTCGAGCCCTGTAACTCCCATATCAAAGACGTATGTGCATGGCACGCTATGACGGATTGTGTACATACGCAATATGGGAGAGTTCCCGAGTGGCCAAAGGGGACAGACTGTAAATCTGCTGCTTATAGCTTCGGTGGTTCGAATCCACCCTCTCCCATAAAAACTTTTTTAAAAAGTTGAAAAAAACTATTGACAATAGTCGAATTTTCTGTTATAATAACTTTTGTTGTTAACGAGATATGCTGGTATAGCTCAATTGGCAGAGCAGCTGATTTGTAATCAGCAGGTTGTAGGTTCAAGTCCTATTACCAGCTTAAAATGCTTTATAATTTTCCGTATCTCACCATTTTTCGGGCTTCGACGTACCATCGTATGCATTCAGTCCTCAAAACGGCAATCTACGAAAAATTCTAAGAGCATTTTGGCGAGAGCCTAAAATTGAAAATGGGAGAGTTCCCGAGTGGCCAAAGGGGACAGACTGTAAATCTGCTGCTTATAGCTTCGGTGGTTCGAATCCACCCTCTCCCATATATATGCTGGTATAGCTCAATTGGCAGAGCAGC
>JAZQHZ010000107.1:0-7304 GCA_045540855.1 Clostridia bacterium | reverse complement strand
TGCAGTGCTTATTGTTATGCAGTTGGTACCCCTACTTACTTTTCTACCTACAGCAGTAGAAAAGTAAGCAAAAGAATGCCGTTTAAGGGGAAAACATTTTAAAAGATGTTTTCCCCTTAAAAATCCCCTTTCGCTTTGCCCTGCCGTTACGGCGGGATGAAACCCGATGCCGGACAAGAGTAATTTTGCTTGGTTTATTTTTTGCAATTTGTGGGTTACGTTTGCAAATTTACAACACACTAATTCAAAGGAACTAATTAAAATCTGCAGATGGTACCATATCGCTTGGAGGGTGCACTCTTTTGAGCGAGCGTCAGCAAGGGAGATTTTCAAGAGGGAAATTCCCTCTTGAACGGCATTCTTTTTCGTTCTTTTTCTGTTGCTGATGACAGAAAAAGAACCGGGGATATACGTTGCAAACAATTAAAGCTGAACGTCTTGGGGCAGAGCCCGTTTGAATCGTTTGGACGAGTGCAAACACCCCGATAAATTCAAATTTGAATAACAACCATTCCTGCGTCAGCATTAATTACGCATTAAATCACTGCATCTTCCTGCCGCCGCGTCCGCCGCCCTGCGGCATTCTTCCCATATCTGCCGCTATGGCCTCGCCTGTATCCGAAACAACTGCGCGAAGCTCATTAAGCTCCACCTCAAACGAAGCATCTCCATAGCTTACCGTATATTTTCCACCCTTCTTCAGCTTAGCGGACGAGAACACAACTCCGCTAAAATCCTTTTCCGGCACTATACTCTTTATTTCATTTCCCTTTTCATCCTTCAATACCACAGCTGTTCCTGCCGTCTGCGACGATGTGAAAATCACCGTAAGGCTTCCCTGCTCCGATTCCTCCGCAAAGGTATTCGATACAGCAACTCCCGAAGCCGCAACCTCGCCGCCGTTCACGTAAGCCCTGCCGTCACAGTCGATTGCACTTTCCATTCCCATAGACGGTCCGTCTACTACAACATCACCGCCGTTGATTGTGAGATTTCCGTTCGAGTCAATGCCGTCAACCTTCGATACCACCTTCACCGTACCGCCGTTGATTTCCACGTAAACTGAATCGTCACCTCTGCCCGGCATTGCGTTTGTCACCTCCGGGTCACTCGCATTTATGCCGTCATCCTCTGCATTCACAGCTATTGTGCCGCCATTTATCACAACCGCCTTGCCCTCGATACCCTCGTAGCATCTTGCAATTGTGATATTTCCATCGTTTATAGTTGCATTATACTCGGCGTGAATTGCATCGTCCGCACTTCTGAGCGACATATTTCCGCCGTTGACTGTGAGTGCAATATCCGAATGAATTGCATCATCCTGTGCCGAAACGGTGATTTCACCGTCGTTGATATAGAGTGCATTCGCACTCTTCAGACCCTTGATACTCTCTGTATTTTCTTCACTCTCCTGCAAAGGTGTATTTTGCGGCATTTCGCCTCTGTCCGGTCTCATTCCACGACCGCCACCCGGCATTTCAGGCGGCATTTCGCCACCGTCCGGTCTCATTCCACGTCCGCCGCCACGGTTTCCACGTCCCGGCATACCGCCCTCCGGCATCGCAGGCGGTGTTCCCTGCGACATTTCGCCGCCACCGGGTCTCATTCCTCTCATACCGCCGCCAAAGCCGCCCTGCGTTTCAACCTTTATCTCCGTGCCGGCTTCATCGCCTGCCTTTATATCAAGCACTCCGCCATTGACCTGCAACACACTCTCCGCCTGAATTCCGTCATTACCGCACACAATCGTCACATTTCCGCCGTCGATTGAAATTCTGCCCTTATCCTCACCACTGTCGTTATTGGACTGAATTCCGTCCGTACCGGCAGTGATATTTAAAACACCGTCCTTTATAAGCACACTGTCACGTCCCTTGATTCCGTCCTCAACGCTTGTTATATTAACCGTACCGCCCGTAAGCTTGAAATCGTCCTTTGTGGCAATTCCGTGCTTGTAATTGCCCGTAACATTAAGCGTACCGCTGCCGTTTATTGTAACGTCATTGCGGGCAAAAATCGCCGCATCCGTTTCCTCACCGTCAGCCAGAGTATACGTCGCAGAGTCTGCAATGCTGTTGTTTCCCTCAAGCGTGATAAAGAGCTTGTCGCACTGCTTCGCATTAATCGCCGCAGAAGCTGCACTTGTGATTGAAGCATCACGCAGCACCAGCTGTACCTTATCGGTTTCGGGTGCATCAATCACAACCGAGCCGCCCTCAAGCGAGCCCGTCAGCACATATACACCCTCTTTATCAATGACCACCTCGCCGCTTGCGAGGTCAATAATTTTCTCATTTTCATATGAAACATCGCAGTCACGTGAGGAATACTCTGCCTCAAAAGCCGCATATGCCGTAACACCGCTATCAACTGCACCTTCCTCACTGCATCCCGAAAAAGCAGATGCAAGCATAGTCAAAGCTAAAAAGCAAGCCATCTTATCCAAGTCAAACACCTCTCTTTTAATTCATTTTTTGCCAAAGGCAAAAAATTACCATAATTCCAAATTCCGAATTGTAAATTATCGGCAAAGCCGATAATTTACAGCTCTTCCTTTCCCGTCGGAACACGTCCGCACACGATATTCAAGTTTCCGTTTCTGCATCTTATCTTGTCGATAAGCTCCTTTTCCTTTGCACTGTCCTTTATAATTATATGATAAGTAAGCTCATAAAGACTGCCCATATTCGTCGTCTTTACACGTGTAAGTGTGGATTTTCTTGTATATTCGCCCAGCAAATCGTCAAATACACCGTTATAATCCAGGCTCTCCGGGATAGTGATTTTCAGCTCTCTTTCCGAGCACGAGCCTTCGCCGAACGGCACAATATTCAAAATCACATTAACCACTGCATACATCACAAGGAAAATCGCCGCCGCACCGATGTAGCCCATACCCGTAGCAAGTCCGATTGCCATTGCAAGAAAGATTGCACATATATCCTTCGCACCGCCCGGCACCGACCTGAACCTTACAAGGCTGAACGCACCCATCACCGCAACACCCGTTCCGATGTTGCCGTTCACCATCATAATCACAAGCTGTACAATCGCCGGAAGCAATGCAAGCGTAACCACAAAATTCTTGTTATATGTATTTCTGTACATATATATAAATGCACCGATAATACCAAGCACAAACGACACTGCAGTGCAGAGCGCCAGCGTTTCTATTGTCATAGTCTGAGTTAAAATACTGTTAAGCATAATTAATTTCTCCTTGTAGTAAATATTTTGTATAGCAGGTGCCGTATTTCGAATACGACTGCGGATAAATCCTCAGTTCATCAAGCACCTCGCACAGCCACACAGGCATTGCGTCCGGGAATTTTATTTCCATTATATACGTGCCTTCATCAACCATCACGTTGCCCCAGGCTCCGTTTTCAAGCCCTATTTTCTCGTCCCGCCAACGCACGTTCGTGTCAAAGGTCACTCTCAGGCACGGATTATCCCTTCCAAGCAGTGCGATGCGGTCATATGCAAGAAAAATCTTAGGCTCAGGCTTATGGAAGTCGAGGAAATAATCAATTTCATTTAGAATTTGTCCCTCATCCGCCTTCTCACGTTCATAGATATAGCGGTATGCTTCGTCAAGCGTCATTTCCACACGACGTTTGTATACAATCCCGTCAAACTTTTTCTTTATTTCAAGAAACACGTGACTTGAAGAGGTCGGCACGCCGTAGCTGCGTAATCTCAGCTTTTCCTTATAGGCGGGCTTTTCAATTGATTTGCGGATAAGTGCGTAATTGTCCGTATCAAAATAAATATTGCATACGGTGTGATTGCCGTATCTGTCCTGAATCAGTCTGTGCGAGGTCTTTGCGATAAACGCCTCATACTGCGATTTGGTCAATATATATTTCTTTTCATAGCGTTTGAATACTACCTGTGCCACTGTGCCACCTCCTTTACATCTGCAATTATAATACCCTTCGCTTAAATAAACCTTAAATTCCAATCAATTAACAACTTATTTACAAAAAGCGGAGACACCATAAGTGTCTCCGTAAAAATCAATACTCCTTGACAAGCAATGCTCTCACATAGCCCCTGTCGGTATCGGTGGATTCGATATAGAAGCCACGTCCGTAATAGAAGCGAATGAGCGATGTCACCTTCGAGCCGGTATGCAGGCTCAGCTTTTTAATGCCCTTGGCAATCATAATACGGTCAACAAGGTTTATAATGTTCTTGCCGATACCGTTGTTCTGACTGTTAAGCCGCACTCCGAAGCGTGAGAGATATGCCGTATTATCGGGAAAAATCTCAACACGAACACTGCCTAATGGCGTACCGTCCTGAAAAGCGACAAGCACTATTTTATTGTCAATATCACGTCTTATATCGTCCTCAGTTTCACGCATAGCCTCAAGCTTATTGCAGTCGCAATTTGCCATTTCGCCGTACTTGGCAAAGGCCTCACGGGTAATAGTCATAATAGCCGGAATATCATCATACGTAGCAAGACGTATCTGAAACAAAGACTGATAATCCACAGGCGTTTCTCTCCTTTCCTGAGCGCTTGCTGTGCAAGCTAAGATAAAAGATAATAGATAATAGTGAATAGATAATAGATTTTGAATAATTTTTTGCCCACAAGGGCGAAAAATCTCTATATTTATTATCTATTATCTCTTATTTATTATCTATTATCTAAGACAAATAATTTGTAAAATTATTTGTCTGCCATAAGTGTCGCCATAACAGCCTTCTGTGCGTGAAGTCTGTTCTCTGCCTCGTCAAAAATCACACTTCTCTCTCCGTCGATAACCTCTTCTGTCACTTCATAGCCACGGTATGCCGGCAGGCAGTGCATAAATACTGCATCCTCCTTTGCGTGTGCAAATAACTTACCGTCAACGGTATACGGTGTAAATATCTTCTGACGCTCTGCCTTTTCAGCCTCCTGTCCCATTGATACCCATGTATCTGTGTAGACAATGTCAGCGTTCTTTATAGCCTCAATCGGGTCCTCTGTTAAGATTAAGCTTCTGCCTGACTTCTTGAAGTCGTCCTTCGCATTTGCCACTACCTCCTCATCGCACTCATAGCCCTTCGGTGCGGCAATTGCACAGTCAAGACCTGCCTTTGCACAGCCGTACATTATCGAATGTGCCATATTGTTTCCGTCGCCGATGTATGCAAACTTAAGTCCCTCTAATCTGCCCTTGTGCTCGTATGCTGTCATAAGGTCAGCAAGCACCTGACACGGGTGGAGAAGGTCTGTTAATGCGTTAATTACCGGAATATCTGCCTCCTCGGCAAGCTCAATAACGTCCGAGTGTGCGTATGTTCTTATCATAATACCGTCAAGATAACGCTCTAAAACCTTTGCTGTGTCGTGAATTGTCTCACCACGTCCGAGCTGGATGTCGTTTGACGAGAGGAAAAGCGGATATCCGCCCAACTGTGTCATACCAACCTCGAACGAAACACGCGTTCTTGTCGATGACTTTGTGAAAATCATACCTAATGTCTTGCCCTTTAAAATCGGGTGCGGTATGCCCTGCTTAAGCTCTGACTTGAGCTTTAAACCGAGCTTTAATAAATCTGAAACCTCTTCTGATGTAAGGTCGTGTAAGCTGATTAAATCCTTCATTTTTATTCTCCTTTTATTATGCTTTCAAATTCTTCAATAAATAAATCAATTTCTGCACTTGTAATATTCAACGGCGGTGCAATTCTTATCGTTTTTCCGCCGCAGCAGCTTGCTAAAATCTTCTTATTAAACAGTGCATTAAATACCACTTTTCCGTCCGGCACCTCGATACCGATTAAAAGTCCCTCACCTCGTACCTCTACGATTTTTTCCGGGTACTTTGCCGCAAGTGCGTTGAGCTTTTCCTTGAATTCACTACCCTTTATGCGCGCATTCTCAACAAGCTTTTCCTGCTCGAAAATCTCAAACACTGCAAGTCCTGCCGCAGTTGCAAGCGGATTTCCGCCAAAGGTCGTACCGTGGTCGCCGGGTTCAAATCCGTCTGCCACGAACTGCTTCGCACATACCGCTCCAATCGGCACACCGCCGCCAAGTGCCTTAGCCGAGGTGAATATATCCGGCTCCACTCCGTAAAGCTGATGTGCGAATAAATATCCGGTACGTCCCATACCTGTCTGCACCTCATCAAAGATGAGGATAATTTCCTTCTCGTCGCATAACGCTCTCACCTTTTCAAGGTACTCCTTATCCATCGGATGCACTCCGCCCTCGCCCTGTATCGGCTCAAGCATAATTGCCGCGGTTTTGTCTGTCACTGCTGATAAAAGTGCCTCGAAATCGTTCGGCTCCACCTGCATAACTCCCGGTAAATTCGGGCGATACGGTGCCTGATAATGCTCCTGACCTGTTGCCGCAACCGTGGCAAGAGTTCTGCCGTGGAACGAGTGCTTTAAGGAGATAATCTCCGTTTTGTCAACGCCCTTCTTGTAGAAATAAATCCTCGCAAGCTTCATTGCACCCTCGTTAGCCTCTGCACCGCTGTTGGCAAAAAAGGCTCTGTCCGCACAAGTGCTATCGACTAATTTCTGTGCCAGCTTCGCCTGATTTTCTATGTAATAAAGGCTCGACGTATGGAGCATTTTTCCCACCTGCTCAGTAAGTGCCTTCACCATATGCGGATGCGAATGACCGACGCAATTAACTGCAATTCCGCCCAGGAAATCGTAATAAACATCACCGTTATCGGCATAAAGCTTCATACCCTCGCCATGAGTGAACATAACGGGAAGTCTGTCGCCGAAGGTGTTCATATAATATTTTTTATCCAATGCTTTTACTTCGTTAAGCATAATTTCATCCTCCAAAATAAGAATACAGACTATATTATAACTCATACCCGCCAAAAATGCAAGCTATTTTTATATTTTCGTATATTTATTCAGTTTTATTGTATATTATGCGATATATTTGTGCGTTTTTGCATAATAAAAGGAAGATGCTCTTTGTTTATGAAGAATTAGGGTTTGTCGTTCCACCAATTCACAATTCACGATTCATAATTCACAATTATGCTGACGCACAATTTTTGCGTTTCAAATTTGGGTTTATCGGGGTGTTGTGTTTGAAATGTTGGTTGTAGGGGCGAACCGTGTTCGCCCCTACCACCACAGATATTGGGTAAACGGGCGAACACGGTTCGCCCCTACATCTGTCATTCAAAGCAATCTCAACACCAAACCCAAATTTGCTTGGTTTATTTTTTTGCAATTTGTGGGTTGCGTTTGCAAATTTAGACTGCACCAATTCAAAGGAACTAATTAAAATCTGCAGATGGTTCCATCTCGCTTGGAGGGTG
>JAZQHZ010000106.1:0-2691 GCA_045540855.1 Clostridia bacterium | reverse complement strand
ATATCGGTTATGCAAATCACCGTCTGCTCTGTCCCACAAATATTCCGGAATTACATCAAGCGGATTTTTTCCGTATTTTTCTGTGAATCTTTCTACAAAATATTCCGTATATGGAACAAATCCATCCTCTTTTGTATCGGCACACTGCAATAAAGGCTGTTTTCCGAGTCTTGGTTCATCGGTAAAAATCGCCTGTGCAGTGTCTCCGAAATCCTTACCCAGAGTTTCTTTATAGCGTTCGTGAGTTACCTTTATAAATTCATCAACCGCCGCCGGATTCATTGTGTCACTGTATGTCTGATTCTGGAACCATTCCTTCTCAGGATAAAGCTCAACATACGCATAACGCACATCTTCACCGTTAGCAACTGCCTGCACAATTTCATCCTCTGCAAGTCTACGATAGCTTTTGAGCAGCTTATCCTTTATTTCTATTGCATACGCACAGCAATAATATCCCTTCGGGATTTCGCCGTTAACAATAGCCTTTTCAAACTCTGTATAATTATTGAAATATCCTTCACCAAGTTGCTGAGAGGTTAAACGAAGCTCTCTTGCACGGTAACGCGGATTTTTCGTAACAATTCCATCAGCCGCACCTGACGGAAAACGGTCATCATCATAAAGCCAGCATATCATACCCATCTCACGGCATTTTTCTACGGTGTGCTTCACAACATCCATAAATTCCTCACCGAGATACTCGCTGTCCAGTCCTTCTCTCGGATGAATTACTACTCCGCCAAAGCCCATTTCCTTAAATATCGCAAGCTGTTCATCAACAGTTTTCTTGTCAAGCTTACAGTTCCACGACCAGAACGGCAGACCTCTGTACTCTGCCCCGGGATTCTTTAACATATTACCAATTCCCTCCTGCTTTTTTCTTTTATTATATAAAAATCCAAGGATAATGTAAAGACCAAATATTCCTGGAAATCAAAGATAATACCTTTAATTATTCCTACCCAAAACGAAAGGGCTGTCGCTTTAGCAACAGCCCTCTTATGACAGGATAAATCTTAAGTTTTTTTCTCTTATGCAATAAGTGTGATAAGTCTGATGATAAATAATGCACTTGATACCCACATAACCGGGTGAATATCCTTAATCTTGCCTGTACAAACCTTTAAGATTACCCACGAAAGAATACCGAACATAATACCGTTTGCAATTGAATATGTGAACGGCATCATAATGATTGCTACAAAACCGCTGATTACGTCTGCAATATCACCATCAAATGTCATCTTCTTAACCGATGATAACATTAAGAGTCCTACGAAAAGGAGTGCCGGAGCTGTTGCGAAGCCCGGAATTGCAAGGAATATCGGTGAAAGCACGAGTGAAATAAGGAATAACGCACCTGCTACGATAGCTGTGAGACCTGTTCTACCACCCTGTGCAACACCTGCACTACTCTCAACATAACTTGTTACTGTTGATGTACCAAGACATGCACCTACAACTGTACCTACTGCATCTGCCATTAAAGCACCACCGGCTCTGGGAAGATTGCCGTCCTCATCAAGTAAGTTACCCTTATCTGCTACACCGATAACTGTTCCCACTGTATCGAAAAGGTCAACGAACAGGAATGAGAATACGATTACTGCAAACTCTGCAATGTGGCTTGTTACATAGCTGAAATCAAACTTGAACAGTGCCGGAGCATCCGGAATGAAGCTTGCACCGCTGAAGTTCGGGAATAATGAATATACTCCTGCCTCAACATCTACCTGATACCAACCTATTGCCTCTGCAACCATACCAAGAATCCAAGTGATAAGGATACCCCAGAGAATGTCGCCTGTAACCTTGAAATGGTGAAGAATTCCGATGATAAGAAGTCCTATAAATGCAAGAATGAACTGCGGCGAGCTTACATCACCCAATGCAACGAGTGTTGAAGCATCAGCCTGGATAATACCTGCACCCTTTAAGCCTACGATTACAATGAATAAGCCAATACCTGCTGAAATTCCGTATTTTAAGTTTGCCGGAACCTTGTTTACGAGTGTCTCTCTGAACTTGAATAATGAAAGTAAGATAAACACGAAGCCTTCAACAAGAACTGCTGTTAAAGCAATCTGCCACGGATCCTGAATACCCGCCTCTGCCATCGGGATACATACTGAATATGCGAAATACGCATTAAGTCCCATACCTGATGCAAGTGCTATCGGATAGTTTGCAAAAAATGCCATACATGCACATGCAATTGCTGCTGAAACTGCAGTAGCTGTGAATACTGCACCTGCTTCCATACCTGCTGCTGCAAGCATTGACGGGTTTACTGCCAGGATATAAACCATCGAAAGGAAGGTTGTGATACCGGCAATAATTTCGGTTTTTACGTTTGTACCGTTCTCTTTAAGCTTGAAAAGTTTTTCCATATTTTCCTCCTCAAAATAAATTATTATTTATCCTGTCCGGATACATATATTTTATAATAAATCGGCAAATTTTTCAAGTCATTTTTGAATTATTTGTTTACAATTTCTTTACAATTTTGCAAAGAAAATACATCACGGATGCTTCCGTGATGTCAGCGTGTAGACAAACTTGTCTACACGCTGGCAGACTGCGAGAAATTAGGGCAGATTTTGCGAAAAGGAACTCGTAGGTGTACACGCACCGCCAAGAAGGGCGGGCAGCCGTAAGGCTGACTTCGGCGTAGCCGAATGTGCTGAG